>NZ_JBFTLD010000025.1:0-48196 GCF_056396265.1 Allobosea sp. 05T422_2
GAGGAAAGCCGAAAATGATGAATCAAACCCTAATGCCACTCCGGGGCGGCGTTTATCCGCTGGTTCGGCATCACTGCGGGCGATCTCAAGAAGCTCAAGATTGAAGTATTGAGTGGCATATATATCTCTATAGCGTCAAACTAATCTCCCAATAGTGCGTATTGTATTAGTTGTTACGAAGATATTTTTGAAACAGAAACCTATTCTCGGCTCTTGTAATTCATAAATTCGGCGTTAACCATCGAAATAACGGTCGCGAAATTGGGCGAATTCTTCGGTTCTCTTAACTGATCGGCAAGGGGCGCAGGGTAGTGTCCTCCTTGTCGCTGACCGAAGCCGCTAGAGCGAAGGCAGCAGTCAAACCGTGGTGCAAAAGGAGTTCCATCATGAAGAATCTGTTCGCTCGCTTTGCCAAGGACGAGTCCGGCGCAACCGCCATCGAATACGGCCTGATCGCTGCCCTGATCGCCGTCGCTGCCATCGGCGCCATGGGCCTGGTCGGCACCGAACTGAAGACGCTGTTTGGGACGATCAAGGACTCGCTCGCGGGTACTGCTGCGTCCTAAGCGACGCGACGCTCGACCCTCAGGTTGGCCGTGGCCTTTCTGAACGCCTCGGATCCATCCGGGGCGTTTTCCTTTGGGGTGGGCACGCTGCTTCCAGCGCGCCTCCCCTATCCGTTTTCAGTAAGCCTTTGGTGAGGCCTCCGTGGCATGCTCACTCACATTGCGCTCTTCCGGATCGGACCGATGTCGCTCCCTCTCCTTGTCATGCTCGTCGTCTTCCCAGCCGCCATGGCGTTTGCGGCTGCAAGTGACCTCGTTTCGATGACGATCTCCAATTGGCTCTGCCTCGCCCTGGTCGCGCTCTTTGCAGTCTGCGCCCTTGTGCTCGGCTTGTCCTGGGCGGAAGTTGGCTGGCATCTCGCCGCCGGCAGCCTGGTGCTCGTCATTTGCTTCGGCCTGTTCGCTGCTGGCTGGATCGGTGGCGGAGACGCCAAACTGGCGGCTGCGACCACTCTCTGGTTCGGCTTCGATCACCTGATGGCCTATCTCCTGATCGCTGCCGTCTTCGGTGGAGTTCTTACGCTCATCATTCTGCAACTGCGGGCCCGCCCCCTGCCGGTCGTCGCCGAGAACTGGTCCTGGGCGCGGCGCCTTCATGCCGCCAATCAGGGTGTCCCCTACGGTATCGCGCTCGCCTTTGCGGCGCTCTTCATTCTGCCCGAGACCGCGATTTGGTGCTCCGCCGTCGCGGGTTGAGAAATGCCGAAGTCGGGCAAATCCCGGCAAAAAAGATACGCTCTGTTAACCACAAGTTGACGATTCCGATGGCACGATCCTGACCAGAGCCAATCCAGATTGGCTGGGGATCGTTGTCCATGAGTCCTGCCCGCATCATCATCCTTGTCGTCGCGCTCGTCGCGGGACTTGGCGCGGCGTTGTTGATCCAGCGCCCCAATGCGCCTGCGCCCGTGACCCGCTACGAGGCGGCGCCGACGGTCCCCGTGCTCGTCGCGGCCGCCGATATCCCGCTCGGTAACACGCTCGCAGCCAATGACCTGAAATGGATCGACTGGCCGGCCGCCAATGTMCCGGCCGGTGTCATCCGCAGGGACGAGGCGCCAGAGGCCGAAACCGAGATCACCGGCCAGCTCGCGCGCTTTGCCATGGTGGGCGGCGAGCCGATCCGCCGCGACAAGCTGATCAGGACCGATGGAACGGGATTCCTTTCGGCCGTCCTGCCCACTGGTATGCGCGCCATCGCGATCAGCACCGACAGCCGCGGCGCCAACACCGCAGGCGGTTTCATCCTGCCGAACGACCGGGTCGACATCATTCGCACCTACAAGGAAGACAACGGTCCCAACGCCAGCGAGAATTTCGTCAGCGAGACCATCTTGATCAATGTCCGCGTTCTGKCGATCGGCCAGAACATTCAGGAACGCAACGGCGAAAAGGTCGTCATCGGCGAGACTGCGACGCTCGAACTCGACCCGCGGCAGGTCGAGAACGTGGCTCACGCGCAGAAGACCGGCACGCTCTCGCTGGCGCTCCGCAGTCTCAAGGACGCGGGCGAACTCGGACGTCCCGACACCGAAGGCGGCCTGACCCTCGTGCGTTACGGCGTCACCAGCAGAAACGTGAAGCCATGATCGTCATCCGTCTTCCCCGATCTGCTGTGGTTCCAGCCCTTGGGCTGCTGCTCGGCACTTCGGCCATGGCCCAGTCCTCCGGTCCGGCTCCGGTGTTGAATGTCAGCGCGAGTGAGCACACCATCGCCAGAAAGCTCGATCTCTCGATCGGACGCTCGCTGATCGTCGAGCTGCCGCGAGACGCCAAGGAGGTGTTTGTCGCCAATCCGAAGGTCGCCAACGCGGTGGTCCGTTCGGCGCGCAAGCTCTTCATCATCGGCATCGCCGACGGATCGACCTCGATGTTCGTGATCGACGCCGAAGGCCGCCAGATCTCGGCTCTCGAGATCGAGGTCGGGCGCGATCTCAATGTGCTGCGCCAGACCCTGCGCGCCGCAATGCCCAAGGCGCAGATCGAGGTGAGGCCGGCGGGGAACACGATCCTCCTCACCGGCAATGTCGCCAACGCATCAGAAGCGACCCAGGCCGTAGATATCGCCAATGCCTTCGTCGGCACGTCCGGCGGCTTCTTTTCCGGGGGCAGGGGCACCGTCATCAATTCGATGACGATTCGCGGCCGCGACCAGGTCATGGTCAAGGTCGTGGTGTCAGAGGTCTCGCGCAAGGCGATCAAGCAGCTCGGTATCAACTCTTCCGGCGAATGGAAGCTCGGCAACTTCTCGGTCATGCCCTCGATCGAGAACCCCTTGCCGCTTCAGCCGCAGGCACTGGCTGCAACCGCGATTACGGCCGGTATCGGCAATTCGACGAACTTCACCTTGCGTGCTCTGGAGCGGGCGGGCCTCGCGCGAGTCCTGGCCGAACCGACGGTTACGGCAATCTCCGGCGAAAGCGCGAAGTTCACCGCGGGCGGTGAGGTCCCGGTACCCAATGGCTATACCTGCGATGGTGCAGGTGTGTGCACGCTTGGCATCACATATAGGCCCGTCGGCGTTGCTCTCAATTTCACGCCGATTGTTCTCTCCGACGGCAAGATCAGCATGCGCATCGCCACAGAGGTCACGGAGCTCGACTTCGAGAACCAGCTGCGCCTCAGCAATACGAGTAACGTCACCCGAGGCAGCAACACCCGGGAAGCCGTCAACGCTCCCGCCTTCCGCGTGCGCAAGTCGGACACCACCGTCGAGCTGCCTTCAGGCGGCACGCTGGCGACCGCAGGCCTCATCCAGCGGGTCTCGAAACAGTCGATCAACGGCTTCCCCGGCCTGATAAACCTGCCTGTCATCGGCGTCCTCTTCCGCTCGCGCGACTACCAGCGCGAGGAGACGGAGCTGATGATCACGGCGACCCCCTATATCGCCAAGCCGATGGAGCCGAACCAGGTCCAGCGCCCGGATGACGGCTTCGTCGATGCCCATGACGCACAGGCCGTCCTGCTMGGCCGGCTCAACAAGATCTACGGCACCAGCAGCGGGCCGTTGCCGCAGGCCTACAAGGGTCGGGTCGGCTTCATCGCCGACTGAATTGCTTCTGTGAACCTGCGAGGGATGGCTGCGCCATGACRGTTCGAGTACAGCACGGGTCACACCGCTGGCAGGTCGCCGCTGTCCTGGCCGCCGGGCTTGGGCTCGGTGCCTGCGCGACGAAGACCGACGTCACCGGCTCGATCAGTGCCAGCGATCTGCGCGAGCGGCATCCGATCGTCCTGCGTGACGCCCCTCGTTCGCTCGATGTCTTCATCGTGCGGGCCGGTGCTGGTCTCGACAGTCGCCAGGCCGAGGATGTCGCCAGCTTTGCCGCAGAATACCGGCGCAGCGGGCGCGGCGGGCTCGTTGCCCAAGTGCCGACCGGCGGCGGCCGGGAAATGGCAACGCATGACACTCTCGAATCTGTGCGCAGGGCCCTGGCGCGTGGCGGTGTGTCGCCTGCCTCGCTCTCGGTCAGGACCTATCCGATCGCAGACCCGAACCTCGCCTCGCCCATCCGCCTGTCATTCGCGTCACTGCAGGCGGGCCTACCGCATTCCTGCGGGCAATGGACCCAGGATGCAGGTGTGTCCGACTGGAAGTTCGATGGCTCGAACGAAACCATGTGGAATTTTGGCTGCTCCAGCCAGGCGACGTTGGCAGCGCAGGTCGCCGACCCGATCGATCTTGTCCGCAGCCGTACGGAGGGCAGGGCCGACATCGTCAAGCGCATGAACGCCATCGGCAAGCTGCGTGAGGGCAAGGATCCCTCGACCCAGTACCGGCAGGAGACGCCGCAGATCAACTCGACGGTMGGAGGCCGCTGATGGATCCGACGCAGAATTTTGAAACCCAGGCGGCGGGCGCTGCGGGAGACGAGGTCATCGCGCCGCTGCCTCGCATCACGCTGCAGGCCTTCTGCGAAACGCCGGCCATCGCCGCCGCCATGCAGACTGCGAGCACCGATCGCCGCATGGATAAGACGCATTCGCGCGTCCAGATGGGGGGACCGGCAGCCGCAGTCGAGGCATTCCGGACCGCTCCCACGCCCAACGTCATTGTGCTGGAAACGGTGTCCGACGGCACCACGCTCGTCAGTCATCTCGATGCCCTGGCCCAGAGCTGCGATGCCGGCACGAAGGTCGTCGTCATCGGCCATGTCAACGACGTCCAGCTCTATCGCGATCTGATCCGACGCGGCGTCAGCGACTATCTGATCGCTCCGCTCGAACCGCTCGATATCCTGCGGACCTTGTCCGAGCTCTATGTTGCGCCCGGGGCTCGCAATCTCGGCCGAATCGTCGCGGTGATCGGCGCCAAGGGTGGGGTCGGCGCCTCGACCGTGGCCCATAATGTCGCCTGGGCCATGGCGCGCAATCTCGATGCCTCGACCGTGATCGTCGACCTCGACATCGYCTTCGGCACGGCGGGGCTCGATTTCAACCAGGATCCGCCGCAGGGCATCGCGGAGGCGGTGTTCGCGCCTGAGCGGCTTGATGCCAACATGCTTGATCGGCTGCTCTCGCGCTGCAGCGACAATCTCGCCTTGCTGGCGGCGCCGGCGATCCTGGACCGGACACTCGACCTGCCGGAGGATGCCTTCGAGCAGCTCTTCGATCTGTTGCGCGCGAGTGTTCCTTGCGTGGTTCTCGATGTGCCGCATCTCTGGAGCGGCTGGGTCAAGCGCTGCCTGATCGGCGCCGACGAGGTCATGGTTGTCGCGGGGCCCGAACTCGCCTCGCTGCGAAACGCCAAGAACCTGATCGATCTGGCCCGAGCCAGCCGCCCGAATGATTCGCCGCCACGTCTGGTGCTCAATCAGGTCGGCTTGCCCAAGCGGCCCGAGATCGATGCGGGGGAATTCGCCAAGGCCTTGGGTGTCGAGGTGCTCGCCGCGATTCCCTTTGATGCGCAGGTCTTCGGCACGGCCGCCAATAACGGGCAGATGATTGCGGAGGTCCAGGCCGGCGGCAAGATCAACGAGGCCTTCATTCAGATTGCGAGCACGCTGACCGGCCGTGGCGAGGCCAGGCGCGGAAAGCGTAGCCTGCTGGAGCCGCTAGTCGCCAAGCTCAAGCGTCGCAGGGCTTGAGCCGTGGAGCCGTTTTTCGCCGCTGCCTGCTCGCTCGGACCGGCCGGCTGGCCGTTTCCCGGCGCGAAAGGGGGATGACATGTTCGGAAAGCGATCCACGAACGCTGCGACGGCGCCAGCCCTGAATCCAAGGGCCGCCGCCCTGACTTCAGCTGCCCGCCTGCCCGAATTGAATGCGCCTCCGCCCGACATGCGCCGTCAGGTACCGGTAGCCCCCGTGGCTCCGGTCGAGACACCGAAGTCCGATGACTATTACCAGATGAAGAGCATGATCTTCGGGGCGCTGATCGAGGCTATCGACCTCTCTCAGCTCGCGAAGCTCGACGGGGAATCGGCGCGGGAGGAAATCCGCGACATCATCAACGAGATCATCTCGCTCAAGAATGTCGTGCTTTCCATTGCCGAGCAGGAAGAACTGCTCGACGACATCTGCAACGACGTGCTCGGTTATGGCCCCCTGGAGCCGCTGTTGGCCCGCGACGATATCGCCGACATCATGGTCAATGGTGCCTCACGCACCTTCATCGAGACCGGCGGCAAGATCCAGCTGACAAACATCCGCTTTCGCGACAACGCGCAGCTGATGAACATCTGCCAGCGCATCGTCAGCCAGGTGGGCCGGCGGGTCGACGAATCCTCGCCGATCTGCGACGCACGCCTTGCCGACGGTTCGCGTGTCAATGTCATCGCGCCGCCGCTGGCGATCGACGGGCCGGCGCTCACCATCCGCAAATTCAAGAAGGACAAGTTGACGCTGGATCAGCTCGTCCGCTTTGGCGCGATCTCGCCGCCGGGTGCCGAAATCCTCAAGATCATCGGCAAGGTGCGCTGCAACATCGTGATCTCCGGCGGTACCGGCTCCGGCAAGACCACGCTCCTGAACTGCCTGACCAATTATATCGAGCTGGACGAGCGGGTCATCACCTGCGAGGACGCCGCCGAATTGCAGCTCCAGCAGCCGCATGTCGTGCGGCTCGAGACGCGCCCGCCCAACCTTGAGGGCACCGGCGCGGTCACGATGCGTGATCTCGTCAAGAACTGCCTGCGCATGCGGCCCGAACGGATCATCGTCGGCGAGGTGCGTGGCCCGGAAGCCTTCGACCTGCTGCAGGCGATGAACACGGGCCATGACGGTTCAATGGGGACGCTACACGCCAATACGCCACGCGAATGCCTTAGCCGCATCGAGTCCATGATCACCATGGGCGGGTTCAGCCTGCCCTCCAAGACATTGCGGGAGATGATCTGCTCCTCGGTCGATGTCGTCATCCAGGCCCAGCGCATGCGCGACGGCTCGCGCCGGATCACCCATATCACCGAGGTGATGGGGATGGAGGGTGACGTCATCATCACCCAGGACCTGATGAATTACGAGGTGCTCGGCGAGGATGCTTCAGGCAAGCTGATCGGTCGTCACCGCTCGACCGGCATTGGCCGCCCGCGCTTCTGGGAGCGCGCTCGCTATTTCGGTGAAGAGCAGCGGCTTGCCACGGCGATTGACCAACTCGCGGTCCAGGATGAAGCCAATGCGGCGTGATCGCGGCTATGGACGGAACTGAGCCATGGACCTGAGTGTCATCGCGGTTGTCGTCTTGGCGACCCTGGCGGCGGGAGGCGTGGTCTACGCGCTGTTCTATCCGCTGTTGACCGGCGAGAATCGAGCGGAGAAGCGCCGCAGGGGGTTTACTGGGCCGGTCGCCGCAAAAACGGTCGATCGCGAGGTCCAGGCGCGGCAGAAGCGCGGCCAGATCGCCCAGAGCCTCAAGGACATAGAAAGCCGCGAGAACGCCCGCAACAAGCTCACGCTTGAGGCCCTGATGCTGCAGGCTGGGCTGAGCTGGGACCGTCGCAAATTCTACATCGTCAGCGCGGTTTCGGCGGTCGCGACCGGCATCCTGCTCTTCCTTGCGACAGCCAATTCACTGCTCCTCCTGGTCGGCCTGTTCATTGGCGGCTTCGGCCTGCCGCGCTGGTTTCTGTCGCGGACTCGGACGAAGCGGCTGAAGAAGTTCGGCAACGAATTTCCGAATGCGCTCGACATCATCGTGCGCGGCATCAAATCCGGCTTGCCGCTCAACGACTGCCTGCGGATCATTGCCGCGGAAGCCGTCGAACCGGTCCGAACGGAGTTTCGTCTCATCATCGAAAGCCAGGGGCTGGGCCTGCCGCTGACGGAGGCCGCGGCAAAACTCTACGAGCGCATGCCCTGTGCCGAGGCCAACTTCTTCGGAATCGTGCTGGCGATCCAGCAGAAGACTGGCGGCAACCTTGCGGAGACCCTCGGCAATCTGTCGAAAGTCATTCGCGAACGCCGGAAGATGCGCGACAAGATTCAGGCGGTATCGATGGAGGCGAAGGCATCGGCTGCGATCATTGGAGCTTTGCCGCCGGTTGTCGCCCTGCTCGTCTATCTGACGAGCCCCAAATATATCGAACTGCTCTGGCTGACCCAGACCGGAAAGGTTGCGCTCGTCGCCGGTGGTGTCTGGATGCTGATCGGCATCATGGTGATGCGCAAGATGATCAACTTCAACATCTGAGGATGCGCGGATGATTGCCCTGATTGCGGACAAGCTAGCCGACAGCCAGTTCCTGGTCGCGCTGCTCGCCGCCGTCGCCGCAGCCGCGACGGTGTTGACTCTTGCGATGCCGCTGGTCGAGGGCAACGACCTCAACAAGCGCATGAAAAATGTGGCGATCGAACGCGACAAGATTCGCGCCCGCGAACGCGATCGACTCAACCGACAGCAGGATAAGGTCTCGCTGCGCCAGGAACCAAAAGTGTTCATGCGGCGCATCGTCGATCAGTTTAAGCTGGGCGACTGGCTCGGGACCGAAACGGCGAAGAAGCAGCTCGCAATGGCGGGCTATCGTGGTCCGCAGGCCGAGATTGCTTTCCTGTTTTTCCGGTTGGTGACGCCGATCGGTCTCTTCCTGTTCACGCTCTTCTACGTCTTCTTCATCAAGGATTTTGGTCAGCCGCCTTTGATCCGGTTCGGCATGGCGATCGGCGGCGCCTATCTGGGCATCAAGGCACCGGAGATATTCCTTTCGAACCAGATCTCGAAGCGCCAGGCTTCGATGCAGCAGGCCTTTCCCGATGCGCTCGACCTGCTGCTGATCTGTGTCGAGGCGGGCATGTCGATCGAGCATGCCTTCCGCAAGGTCTCGACCGAGATTGGCGGCCAGTCTGTGCCCCTGGCCGAGGAGTTTGCGCTCTGCACGGCCGAACTGTCCTACCTGGCGGAACGACGCCAAGCCTATGAGAACCTTGCCGTCCGCACCGGACTCGAGGGCGTCAAGTCAGTTTCGACGGCACTGGTTCAGGCCGAGCGCTATGGCACGCCGCTGGGCACTGCGCTGCGTACGCTGGCGCAGGAAAGCCGCGACCAGCGCATGATGGCAGCGGAGAAGAAGGCTGCCGCTTTGCCACCAAAGCTGACCGTACCGATGATCCTGTTCTTTCTGCCGGTGCTCTTCGTCGTTATCATGACGCCGGCAATCATCCAGGTGATGAAGCTGAAGTAACCTCGTGGGCTCGACCGGCGAGCCGCCACGCACATATTGGCGCTGAGCAAGGGCAAGGGGGCGCGCAGCGGATGCAGCCGATCCCTCCCGACGGCTCATATGCTCGTGGGTTGAAGGCCTCGCCGAGGTGACCGGCGGCCCTAACCCTGTGGGACGGGCCGATCCGCTTGCTCAGGCTGCGCTGATGCCGCTGTCTTTGCCTTGCTGCTGCCCTTGAGCATGTTCCAGCTATTGGGCTGGCTGACGCTGCGCTTGAGATAGGCGATGGTTGCGGCTGCTTCGGCCGGGCTCTGGTCCTGCTGCGCCAGCGTTTCCGCTTCGCCAAACCTCCCCTGCAGGCCGAGCACCAGCACGAGATTCTGCCGGATGCGCGCGTCGGCCCGGTTGGAGTTCGACGCCTCGCGCAGCACGCGCTCGGCCTCGGGCAGGCGCTTTGACAGCGCGAGCGACAGACCGAGATTGGACATCACCGTGGGCTCGCCGGGAGCGAGCTTGAGGGCGGTCTCATAGATCTGCTGGGCGCGGGCGTGTTCGCCAAGCTGGTCGGCGACGGTGCCTTGTGCCGACAGGATGCGCCAGTCCGGACGCTCCGGCGAATGGGCGCGCGAGAGCACCTCGTCTGCTTCCTTGTAGCGGCCATTATCGGCCAGCGAACGACCATAGGCGCCGAGCATCTCGCGATCGTCGTTGTGTATGAGGACAGCGTTCTGCAGAACGGCGAGGGCCTGGGCATTCTGGTCGAGCGCCCGCAGCGCGCGGGCATAGTAGAAGGCGGAGTTCCGGTCCTTCTGGTTCGCGTCGTAGCGCTTGCCCCATTGGTCGGCCTCGGTGCGCCATTCGGCAGGTCCGCGTGGCTGGGTCGGGGCGGATCGCCCGATGGAGCCGGTGATGTCGCCGATCCCGCCGCGACTTTGGCAGCCGGCCAGGGCGAGCGAGGCGAGGCAGACGGCTGCCAACAGCCGGACGCGGGGGGCTGCAGACGAAGGATACAAAACTGCGGAGAAGCAGCGGGACATGGGCCAGAGTGCCTTGCCACGAGAGAGAACTGGTCGTTCTGGTGGTAAAACGTTAACCCTAATGCTTCCTTAACTGGCTCCGCCGCTCACTCCTTCGAACAGGTTCCTTCAGCCGTGCACAGCCTGCTCCTTGCCTCTGCGCCCTCCGCCGTCCCGGTTCATCTCGTCTCGAAGGCGGGCTGGCCGGCACTCATCGAGCGCCTCGCGCCCGAGGCCGCGCGCTTTGCGAAGGCCCATGGCTTCGCCGCGCGTCCCGGGCAGCATGTCGTGCTGCCGGATGGGCTGGGCGCTGTCAGCGCGGTGCTCCTTGGTGTCGAGGGGGCATCGGCGCGCCGACGCGACCCATTTGCTCCCGGCCGGCTCGCCGCGGTCCTGCCGGAGGGCGATTATCGTCTGGAGGGCGAGATCGGTGATTTCGGCCTTGCGGCGCTGGGTTGGCTGCTCCAGTCCTATCGTTTCGAGCGCTACCGCAAGCCGCAGCCGGTCCGCGCTCGGTTGGTATTGCCCGAGGGCGTGGATGGTGTGGAGCTGAGCGCGCTCGCCGAGGCGGTCGCCTTTGCCCGCGATCTCGTCAATACGCCGGCAAGCGACATGGGGCCCGCTGAGATCGAGGCCGCGATCCGTCAGCTCGGGCAGGATTTTGGTGCGAGCGTCACCAGCCAGGTCGGGGACGATCTGCTCGAGCACAACTTTCCGATGATCCATGCCGTGGGCCGGGCGTCGCCGCGCGCTCCGCGCCTGATCGACCTTGTCTGGGGCAATCCGGCCGATCCCAAGGTGACGCTCGTMGGCAAGGGGGTGGCGTTCGATACGGGCGGGCTCAACCTCAAGACAGATGCCGGCATGCTGCTGATGAAGAAGGACATGGGCGGTGCCGCGGCCGCGGCTGCCGCTGCGCGCATGATCATGCAGGCGAAGCTTCCGGTACGGCTGCGCCTCCTTGTGCCCGCCGTCGAGAATGCCGTTTCCGGTGCATCGTTCCGCCCGGGCGATGTGCTCCGGAGCCGCAAGGGGCTGACGGTCGAAATCGGCAACACCGACGCCGAAGGCCGGCTCATCCTGGCCGATGCGTTGGCCTTGGCGGATGAGGAAGCCCCGGAGCTGCTGATCGACTATGCGACGCTGACCGGTGCCGCCCGCGTTGCGCTCGGTCCCGAGCTGCCACCCTTCTACACCCATGATGAAGGGCTCGCGGTCGAAATCTCCCGGTTGGGGCAGGCGGTAAACGACCCGGTCTGGCGCATGCCGCTCTGGCCGCCCTATGACGGGCTGCTCGATTCCAAGATCGCCGACGTCAACCACGTCTCCGGGGGCTCGTTTGCCGGCTCCGTCACGGCTGCGCTCTTCCTCAATCGTTTCGTCGAGAAGACACAGTCCTACGCGCATTTCGATATCTATGCCTGGAACCCATCGTCGAAGCCCGGCCGCCCCGAGGGCGGCGAATGCCAAGCCGCGCGTTTGACCTATGCATTGGTCAAGCAGCTCTATCCGAAGGTCCAGGGATGAAGCCCGGCGATCTCCGCGCGGCATGCCATCGATRGTCGGCGGTTAAGTCTGTTCGACGAGAGCGATTGCAGCCGCAGCTTGGCGCGATAATGATACGGACCCGTAACGATCGGGGTTCGTATCAGTCATGGCGTTGGAGATCAGGCCTTCGCAGGCGCTCAGGCTCTGGCGGCAGGTGCATCTCGATCTGGTGCATGACGGTCAGGCGGACCTCTCGGCCCGCCAGACCGCGATCCTGCTGACGATCTATCTCGAGTTGCCACCGCATACCGTGCGCGGCCTTGCTCAGCAGCTCGGCGTCACCAAGCCCGTGATTACCCGCGCGCTCGACACGATGGGCAAGCTCGGCCTCGTCACGCGCAGGCGCGACGAGTTCGACCGGCGCAATGTCGTGATCCAGCGGACCGTGGCGGKGGCCCTCGCTGTCGAACGGCTTGCCGACCTGGTGGTGCAACGGGCGCGTGATCTCGGGCCGGGCTGAGCAAAGGCGTCTTCGCTCATGAGCAGGCTCCGGCTATGGTGCCCGCATGAACACGATTCTCGACCGTCGCCTGACCCCGGCCCGCCCTGACCTCGCCGCCCGGCATCTGATCGGCCAGGTCGAGGCGCGCGCCTTTGCCGATCCCGTCACCATGCGCGTCGTTGCCCCTTCCGCACCGGTTCGGCGTGAGCCGCGTCCCGATGCCCCGCTCGATACCGAGGCACTCGCGGGCGAGGTCGTGCAGGTTTACGAGCAGCATGAGGGCTGGGCCTGGGGCCAGCTCGGCGCTGATGGCTATGTCGGCTATTTGCCGGACGATGCGCTGCGTGCCGATGTGCCCGCGCCGACGCACTGCGTTCGTGCATTGCGGACCTTCGTCTATCCCGGAGCCTCGATCAAACTGCCGCCGCTTGCCGCGCTGTCTCTGGGTGCCGGCCTGGCCGTTGCTGGCGAGAGCGGCAATTTTCTCGTACTCGCGGATGGCGGCCATGTCTGGCGCACGCATCTCGCGGAATTCAGCGAGGGCGAGACCGATTTCGTCGCCGTTGCCGAGCGCTTCGAGCATGTCCCCTATCTCTGGGGCGGCAAGACAAGCCTCGGTCTCGATTGCTCCGGCCTTACTCAGTTGGCTCTGGCTGCGGCCAGGATCGCCTCGCCGCGTGATTCCGACATGCTGGAAGCGGCGATAGGCGAGCCAATCGCCTTCGACGAGAGCCTCCTCGGCCTGAAGCGCGGGGACCTCGTGTTCTGGAAGGGGCATGTCGGCATCATGACCGATGCCGAGACGCTGCTGCACGCCAATGGCTATACGATGACGGTCCATCGCGAGCCGTTGCGCACCGCTCGCGACCGGATCCTAGACAAGAGCTTCGGCGCCATCACCAGCATCCGGCGGATTGCTGGCGCTTAGATCATCGGAGCGGAAATCGTATCCGGTCCGATGATCTAAGTCTTTGTGTTCGCATCGGTTTTACCGAAAATCGCAATCCACTTTTCGGGCTGATGCTTTAATCCAGCGCTTTCAGCCGATAGAGTGCGTCAAGCGCAGCGCGTGGCGTCATCTCGTCGAGATCGAGCGCGGCGAGCGCTTCGCGCAATACGTCCGGGCCAGGTTCGGCCGCCGCAACTGGTGCAGGAGGCCGGGCCGGCGCCGCAAAGAGCGGCAGATCATCGACGAGCGAGGCGACAGGCTTCTCGCGCTCCGTCTTCTCCAGCTCTCCGAGAATGGCGCGGGCCCGCTCGACCACGGCCGGCGGCAGGCCGGCAAGCTTGGCGACCTGGATGCCATAGGAGCGATCGGCAGCGCCGGGCACGACCTCGTGCAGGAAGACGACCTCGCCATTCCACTCTGTCACGCGCACAGTGGCATTGGTGACGCGGGCCAGCCGGTCTCCAAGCGCTGTCAGCTCGTGATAATGAGTCGCGAACAACGACCGGCAGCGATTGATCTCGTGCAGGTTCTCGATGGCGGCCCAGGCGATCGACAGGCCGTCGAAGGTCGCCGTGCCGYGGCCGATCTCGTCGAGAATGACGAGCGCGCGCGGCCCGGCCTGATTCAGGATCGCGGCGGTCTCGACCATTTCGACCATGAAGGTCGAGCGCCCCCTGGCGAGATCGTCGGCGGCGCCGACGCGTGAGAACAGCCGGTCGACAATGCCGATATGGGCGCTGGCGGCGGGCACATAGGAGCCCATCTGCGCCAGCACGGCGATCAGTGCGTTCTGCCGCAGGAAAGTCGATTTACCCGCCATGTTCGGGCCGGTGATGAGGCAGATGCGTCCGCCGGTGCCGGCTCCGCCAAGAGCCGAGAGCTCGCTGTCATTGGCGACGAAGGGTTTTCCGTCGCGCTTCAGTGCGGCTTCGACAACCGGGTGGCGCCCCCCCTTGATGGTGAAATCGGCGCCGTCATCGACGAGGGGCCTCGTCCAGTTTTCGTTGGCCGCGAGTGCCGCAAGGGCTGCGGCAACATCGATCTCGGCGAGAGCGAGCGCCGCCGCCTTCACGGGCTCGGCTTCGTCGAGAACGGCGGCATTGAGCGAGGCGAAGACCGAGAGTTCGAGCTTCAGCGCGCGGTCGGCGGCTGAGGCGATCTTCGATTCGAGCTCGCCGAGCTCGACCGAGGAGAAGCGCATCGCGTCCGACATGGTCTGACGGTGGACGAAGGTGGCGCGCCAGGGCTCCCTCAGGAAGTCCTCGCCGGCGGCCTGCGGCACCTCGACGAAATAGCCGAGCATGGAATTATGCTTGATCCGCAGGGTGCGGCAGCCGGTTTCGGCCGCATAGCGCGCCTGGAGCTGGGCAATGACCTTTCGCGAATCGACCTGGAGCAGCCTGAGTTCGTCGAGGGCCGGGTCATAGCCGTCGCGCACGAAGCGTCCGTCGCGGCGGTTGAGCGGCAGATCGTCGGCCAGCGCCTCGGTCAACCGGGCGGGCAGGGCCGGGTCGGTTGCGGCCAGCGTTCGGGCGGCCTGGGTCAGGGCTTCCGGCAGAGTGTCTTGGTCGGCGAGCGACTGCGCGATCGCCCGTGCCGCACTCAGGCCTGCGCCCAGCGCCGCCAGGTCGCGCGGACCGCCGCGATCGAGCGAGAGCCGGGCGAGGGCGCGGGCGATATCCGGCACGTGGTCGAGCTCTCCGCGCAGGGTCTCGCGCAGGGGCGCATCGTTCAGCAGCGCCTCGACGGCGTCGTGCCGCATGGCGATCGCCGCCGGCTCGGTCAACGGCCCGGCAAGACGCTCCGCCAGCAGCCGCGCTCCGCCGGGGGTCACCGTCCGGTCGATGCTGGAGAGAAGGCTGCCGGTTCGCTCGCCCGAAAGCGTGCGCGTCAGCTCGAGATTGGCGCGTGTCGCAGCGTCGATCAGCATGGTCGCGCTGCCGGAATCGCGTACGGGTGGCGACAGGGGTGGGCGCGCGCCGAACTGGGTCCGCTCGACATAGGCCAGCGCTGCGCCTGCGGCTGCAATCTCGGCGCGGCTGAAGGCGCCGAAGGCATCCAGAGTGGCTACGCCGAAGAACTCCTTGAGTCGGCGCTCGGCCGAAGCCGCATCGAGGCCCTCGCGAGCCAGTGGGGTCACCGGCACTGTGAGTTCGCGCCAGAATTCCTTCAGCTCGGGGTCGTCGTGGATCGCCTCCGGGCAAACGATCTCGCGCGGCTCAAGCCGGGCGAACTCGACGGCGAGCCGCTCCGGCGGGGCCTCCATGACCGAGAAACGTCCTGTCGAGATGTCGACCGACGCGAGGCCGTAGAGCGCGCTCGAATCGCTGAGCTTGCGGCGTGCAACCGCGACCAGAAGGCTGGCGCGGCCGGGTTCCAGCAATCGCTCTTCGGTGATGGTGCCGGGCGTCACCAGTCGCACGACGTCACGCTGGACCACGGATTTGCCGCCGCGCTTCTTGGCTTCAGCGGGGTCTTCGGTCTGCTCGCAGACGGCGACACGGTGTCCGGCGGCGATCAGGCGCTGGAGATAGTCATCGGCGCGGTCGACCGGCACACCGCACATCGGGATGTCCTCGCCGAGATGCTTGCCGCGCTTGGTCAGCACGATGCCGAGCGTGCGCGAGGCGATCTCGGCGTCCCGGAAGAACAGCTCGTAGAAATCGCCCATCCGGTAGAACAGCAGGCAATCGGGATTGGCCGCTTTGATCTCGACATATTGCGCCATCATCGGCGTGACGCGGCCGGCGTCGACCGCGGCCGCAGCCTTCGGGACTGAACTCGCTGCTTCGGTAAGGCTCGGGGATTCTGGAATGTCGCGGCGCATGGCTGGCGGACGCTATCAAAAACCACGCGCGCCGCCATCCGTTAGCGAGACTTTCAACAATTGAAAGCACGGTCATTTCATCATTCCGGCCCAAGGCCCGTTCATGCTGCTTCTGATCAGTCTCGTCGAAAGCCTTTCGTTCCTGCTGCTTGCGGCGTTGATCCTGACCATTGCGGCCCCGTTGATCGAGGGGCGGCCCTGGCTGCGCCAATGCTGTGTCGGAGTCCTGTTTTCGATCGGCGGCCTACTCAGCATGGCGCATCCCTTTGTGCTCCAGCCCGGCATCGCCATTGATTCCCGCAATGTCTTCGCCATTCTGGCCGGGCCGGTTGGAGGGCCCCTGGCCGCCGCTGTCACTGCTGTTTCGCTTGCCGCCATGCGTTACGCCAATGGCGGGGCCGGTATGCAGACCGGGGTTGCGGGAATCGTGCTGCACGCCCTTGCCGGTGTCGCCTACGCCGCCTGGCTGGGTCGGCGCAGGCGCCCGCTGGCGTTCCGCGATCTTGCGGCGCTGAGCCTGGTCGGGGCCGGTTGCCTGCTCGCCTCGGCGGTCTTCATGCCGAGCTGGGTTGTCGCCGAGCGGTTTCTCCGCGAGGCCGTGCCGGCCATGATTGCCGTCAGTGCTGCGGGCACGATGCTCGTTGGCCTCGTCATCAATAATGATCGTGAGCGGCGCGAGAATTCCTACAGGCTACGGACATTGATCCAGCGGGCGCCGGGCACGCTCTATCAACGCATCCTTCATCCCGCGGGTGGGACGAGCTATCGGTTCGCCTCCTTCTCCATAGACAAGTCGCTTGGCATTGCCAGGGAAGAGGTCGAGCGCGACCCGGAGATCTGGCTCGGCAGGATGCTGCCCGAGGACCGGGAGCGGTTCGAGCAGCTGCGGGCGGCGCCGGAAGGGGCCGCCACGCTCTGGCGTTTTGAGGCGCGCTACCGCGGCGCGGGCGGATCGATCGTCTGGCTGCGCAGCGAATCGACGCGGCGCAAGATGGCGGATGGCTCTGTGGTCTGGGACGGCATCCTGCTCGACATTACCGACGAGAAGACTCTGGAAGCGCGCCAGCAGACCCTGGAGGAACAACGCAAGGCAGCCTTGACCGAACTTGCCGGTGACCTCGAGGTCACCGTGGGGCAGGCCTTGCGGCAGGTTGGCGCTTCGGTGCGCGATATGCACCAGGCTGCGAGCCAGATGGCTGAGAACGCCAATAGCACGGCACTGCGCGCCGTCGATGTGACGCACCAGGCCGAGAATGCCTCCCAGCGCGTCGGCAGCGTCGCGGTCGCCGCCGAGGAGATCGATGCCTCGATCCGCGAGCTGACGCGCCAGACCTTGCACGCCGACGACACCGCGCGCGAGGCGGCAAGCTATGTCCGCTCCACGCGCCGCGATGTTTCCGGTCTCACCGAGGCTGCCGACAAGGTCAGCTCCGTGCTCGCCTTCATCGAGGACATCGCCTCCCGGACCAATCTGCTCGCGCTCAATGCCACGATCGAGGCGGCGCGTGCCGGGGCGGCAGGGCGCGGGTTTGCCGTCGTTGCCGGGGAGGTGAAGAACCTTGCGGAGCAGACGCAGAAGGCGACGCGCGACATCGCCGACACGCTGCAGGATATCCGCTCTGCCGCCTCCACCGCTTCAGATGCGATCGCGCGGATCGAAGGCACGATGAGCGCGATCGAGCAGACCTCCAGCGCCATTGCCGAGGTCGTCGGTCGGCAGGCCGGGATCGTCTCCGGCATCGCCTCGGACGCGGTGCTTGTCGCCGGCAGCACCAATGCGGTCAGTGAGAGTGTMGGCAGCGTCGGCGGCGAGGCCYGGATGACCGGCGAGAGCGCCATTCAGGTGGTGGAGGCTGCGCGCCAGGTCAGCGAGCAGACGGTTGCGCTCGATCGCTATGTCGGTGATTTCGTCCGCAGCGTTCGGGGCAGGCTCTGAAGTCGGCGACCGCCCTTCATTCTTGCGTCATCGTCATCAGCCCTGATCCGCAATCGCGCCTTGTGGAGCGGCTGCCGGCTGACCTAATGTCGGTACCCTTCAGGAAACGCTCACAAAAAGAACAGTCGCATGAACGATAGCCCGCCGACCAAACGCGCCCGCCCGACCTTCACCGATCAGGAGGCGTTGCTGTTCCACTCGCAGGGGCGGCCGGGCAAGCTCGAGATCGTGCCGACCAAGCCGATGGCGACCCAGCGAGACCTCTCGCTGGCCTATTCGCCGGGCGTTGCGGTGCCGGTGCTGGCGATCGCGGAAGATCCGTCGCGGGCCTATGACTACACCACCCGTTCGAATCTCGTGGCGGTGATCACCAACGGAACGGCGATCCTCGGTCTCGGCAATCTTGGCGCGCTTGCCTCCAAGCCGGTGATGGAAGGCAAGGCGGTGCTGTTCAAGCGCTTCGCCGATGTCGACTCGATCGATCTCGAGGTCGACACCGAAGACGCCGACGCCTTCATCAATGCGGTGCGCTATCTCGGACCGTCTTTCGGCGGCATCAATCTCGAGGACATCAAGGCGCCGGAATGCTTCATCATCGAAGAGCGCCTGCGCGAATTGATGGATATTCCGGTCTTTCATGACGACCAGCACGGCACTGCGATCATCGCCGCCGCCGGCCTGATCAATGCGCTCGATCTGACTGGCCGCGACGTCAAGACGACCAGGCTCGTCGTCAATGGCGCGGGCGCTGCCGCCATCGCCTGCACCGAGTTGCTCAAGGCGATGGGCTTCAAGCCCGACAACGTCATCCTCTGCGACACCAAGGGCGTGATCTATCAGGGCCGCACGGAGGGCATGAACCAGTGGAAGTCGGCGCATGCAGCCATCACCGACCGGCGCACGCTCGCCCAGGCGATGGAGGGCGCCGACGCCTTCTTCGGCCTCAGCCAGAAGGGTGCGGTGACGTCGGACATGGTTCGCTCCATGGCTCCGAACCCGATCATCTTCGCCATGGCCAATCCCGACCCGGAGATCACGCCGGAAGAGGTCGCAGCAGTGMGTGACGACGCCATCATGGCGACGGGTCGCTCGGATTATCCGAACCAGGTCAACAACGTCCTCGGCTTTCCCTTCATCTTCCGTGGCGCACTCGATGTCCGCGCCACCACGATCAACATGGAGATGAAGATCGCCGCTGCCGAGGCTCTTGCCTCGCTCGCACGCGAGGATGTGCCGGACGAGGTGGCAGCCGCCTACCAGGGTGCGCGCCCGCGCTACGGCAAGGACTATATCATCCCGGTCCCGTTCGATCCGCGTCTGATCCATGTCGTGCCGATGGCTGTCGCCAAGGCCGCGATGGAAACAGGCGTTGCCGGCAAACCGATTGTCGATACCGGCGCCTACAAGGCGCAGCTCTCGGCGCGGCGCGATCCGGTCGCGGGCACGCTGAACCGCATCTTTGAGCGGGTTCGCCGCTACCCCAAGCGCGTCGTCTTCGCCGAGGGCGAGGAGGAGCAGGTCATTCGCGCCGCGACCTCCTTCGTCAATCAAGGACTGGGCCACGCCATTCTGGTCGGCCGCGAGGACCGGATCAGCGAAACCGCGACCTTCCTCGGTGTCGACCTTGAAGCCAAGGGCATCGAGATCCAGAACGCGCGGCTCTCGCATCGAAACACCGCCTATGCCCAGTATGTCTATGAGCGCCTGCAGCGGCATGGCTACCTGTTCCGCGACTGCCAGCGCCTGATCAACCAGGATCGCAACCATTTCGCTGCTGCGATGGTGGCGCTCGGCGATGCCGACGCGATGGTGACGGGCGTCACCCGCAACTACTCGATCGCCCTGGAGGAGGTCCGGCGTGTCATCGACGACAAGCCGGGGCACCGGCTGATCGGCGTCTCCGTCGTGATCTCTCGCGGCCGCACGGTGCTTGTCGCCGACACGGCGATCACGGAGATGCCTTCGGCGCGGGAACTGTCTGAAATCGCCATCGAGGCAGCAGGTGTGGCGCGGCGTCTCGGCTATGAGCCGAAGGTTGCAATGCTCGCTTTTTCGACCTTCGGCCATCCGGCGGGCGAGCGCTCCGAGAAGGTGCGCGAGGCGGTCAAGATCCTCGATGGGCAGCGCGTCGATTTCGAATATGACGGCGAGATGGCGGCCGATGTCGCGCTCAATCGCGACGTGATGAGCCAGTACCCGTTCTGTCGCCTGACCGCGCCGGCCAATGTGCTTGTCATGCCGGCGTTCCACTCGGCGTCGATCTCGACCAAGATGCTGCAGGAACTCGGAGGCTCGACCGTGATCGGTCCGCTGATCGTCGGTCTCGACAAGCCGGTGCAGATCGTGCCGCTCGGCGCCAAGGATTCCGACATCGTTAACATGGCGGCGCTGGCAGCCTTCAATATCGGCGGCTAAGCGCGCTCGGCAATCCAGCGCCCCCGGTGCTGGATTGCGTCGCGGCCTCTTGGCGATGACGGCCAGGAGTTCGGGACGCCTTCTTCCTGCGGGTCTCGGCCGTCCTCCTGGCCGGGGCCGAGCGTTCGGGGTCCGGCCTTTGGTGCGGCCGCTCGCAATCGGTATGCTCCGGCCCGAACAGGTCTTGTTGCCGCCGCCGCTCTCATTCGTGCGCCTGGCCTCGCGCCTTTGCTTGTCGGTGCAGGCGGATTTGTTGCCGTGCGGCATGGCTCCATCGCAGGTTTCTCGGTGGGGCAACTCACTGTTCCAGATCGGGTTCGAGCCGGGCGCCGGCGCAGTTCGAAGGCTGGGCCAGTCCTGAAATTGCCACGGATAGCGCAGAATCTGCGCTCTCGGGCCTTCTTCTGCTCAACCCAACTTGGAACGGGACTCGTCCGTCGATGCCGGATGAGTTCGCTCGACCGGGAGGACGTGATGCGTGAACCCGATATGCAAAAACTTGACGCCCTGATCGGCAATCTCGTGGGCGATGTCGGCGCCTCCGTTTCGGGCGCGCTTGTTGTGCTCGGGGACAGACTTGGGCTCTTCAAGGCGATGGCGGATGGAGAGCCCGTCAGCCCGCAGATGCTCGCGCAAAGGACCGGCTTGAAGGAACGCTATTTGCGGGAGTGGCTGTCAGCGCAGGCGGCCGCCGGCTATGTGACCTATGACGAGGGCAAAGACCGCTTCAGCCTGACCGCGGAACAGGCGATGGTCTTCGCCGAGGACGACAGTCCCGCCTTTTTCGCGGGCGCCTTCGAAATCGTCCAGTCGATGTGGATCGATGAACCCAAGGTTGCGGAAGCGTTCCGGACCGGCAAGGGCTTAGGCTGGCATGAGCACAGCAACTGCCTGTTTCGCGGCACCGAGCGCTTCTTCCGGCCCGGGTACAACAGCCACCTTGTGGCAGACTGGCTCCCGGCACTGGACGGCGTGCAGGAGCGCCTGGAGGAGGGCGCCGTCGTTGCCGATGTCGGCTGCGGCCATGGCGCTTCGACCATTCTGATGGCCTTGGCCTATCCCAAGTCCACCTTTACGGGCTTCGACTATCACGGGCCCTCGATAGAACGCGCGCGCGTCGCGGCGGAGGAAGCCGGTGTCGCCGAACGCGTGTCCTTCGCACAGGCCAGCGCGAAGGACTTTCCAGGTCGGTCCTGGGATCTCGTCGCCATGTTCGACTGCCTGCACGACATGGGCGATCCCGTCGGTGCAGGCAGGCACGTCAAGGAGACCTTGGGCCCGAACGGCACCTGGATGATCGTCGAGCCCTTTGCGCATGATAGCCTGAAGGACAATCTCAATCCGGTAGGCCGGATCTATTATGGCGCCTCGACTTTGATCTGCACGCCGGCCTCCCTGTCTCAGGAGGTGGGCCTCGGGCTTGGCGCCCAGGCCGGCGAGATGCGCCTTCGCAAGGTTGTGCTCGATGCCGGATTCTCGCATTTCCGGCGTGCGACCGAGACCCCGTTCAACATGGTCTTCGAGGTTCGGGCCTGAGAGAGCCCCCGCCGGCGTTTCAGCCGGTGGCCGTCGCCGCGTCATAGGCATCCTGCAGCATCAAGCGGCAGGCTTCCGCCTGGTCCCGTGCCGAGGGGAGGGTGATGTACTGGGTGATCTCGGCAAGGTCGCGCAGCGCGACGTCGACGGCCGTCAGAAGGTCGATGTCCAGCGGTTCCGGCATGGTGAGCGGCTGTACGGGTAAGCGGAACTGGAGGATCTGGCCCATTGGGAACTCTAACTGACGGCGAATCGTGCCGTCAGTTTCGTTCCGCAGGGTCAGTAAGACGTTAACGCCGAAGCGGAATGTGACGGGAACAGCGTCCTGCCCGAAATCCGTGGCCGCGCTCGCTCTACACAGTTCAATCATTGTTGAACTATTTGCAAGGATGCTGAAGTATCCAGGCCCCGCGCTGGACTAGTCGATGAGGCCGCAGTCGCGCCGAAATGCTCCCCGGGAAATGATCCCGCGCACTCTGCTTAAAGCGTTCTTTACAGATTTTGGTGATTTGATGGGAAATGCACGGCTCTGCCGTGCAGCCTGTCCGCCAGCCCTTGCCTGCAAGGGCTCCTTCTTCTTGGCCGCAACCACGCGCGAGCGTGTCGCGTTGATAACAAAAAATATAATGCGTCGGGGCGCAGTTCGATGAAGTCCATCCGTATCAAGATCCTGACCATGCTGCTCATTGTTGCAGCGGCCGCGCTCATTTCGGCAGTGCTGAGTTTCTATGCACTCTCGAAGGCGGATAGTCTGAACGAACGCGCAAGCAACCAGGGCGACATCGCCTTGCTGACGGAGCGGCTCAACGGGCACGTAACGGGTGTCGTGATGGAGTCGCGCGGCATCTACATGGCCAAGAACGCGCAGGAGATCGAGCAATACGGCAAGGGGATGGAAGATCGCTTCCCGCAGATGCGGCAGCTCGTCGAACGGCTGAAGGCGCTTTCCCCGGCGAGCGAACAGGAACGTGTTTCTCAGATCGAGAAGGCGGTCGCGGATTTTATCACCTATCGGACTGAAACCGTTCGTATCGGGCGGCAGGTTTCGGCCGCTGCGGCCAATGCGCAGGGCAATACCGATCTGAACCGGGCGAACCGGAAGGCCGTGAACGATCTCCTGGTCGCATTCGGCAAGCGCAACGAGGATGCCGGAAACGCGCTCGGCGACGAGGCGGCGGCCTTCACGACGCAGGCCAGGCTGGTTCTGCCGCTGGTGCTGCTCGTGACCCTGGTGGGTGCGCTCGGTGCAGCATTGATCTTCGCGCAGCGCTCGATCACCTCGCCAATCCTCGCCCTCAGTGCTGTCATGGAGCGCCTGACCGCCGGCGATACCAAGGTCGATGTGCCGCATGTCGCCCGTCAGGACGAGATCGGCACCATGGCCCGCGCCGTCTCGGTGTTGCGTGAAAGCACCGAGCAAGTCGCCGCACTGCAGGCGGAGGAGCGCGCAAGTGCGGAGCGTCGCCTGCGTCAGGCCGAGTCGATGGCCTCGGTCGTGTCGGATGTCGGCGAGGTCGTTGCGGCTGCTGCGTCCGGTGACTTCTCGGCGCGGCTCGCCATCGATGGCGCTGACGAACAGATGCAGAAGCTGATCAGCGGCATCAACGAGATCAACGCGGTGGTTGATTCTGCCACGACCGAGTTCGCGAAGGTGTTGCAGGCTGTTGCCTCCGGTGACCTGACGAACCGGGTCGATACCACTTATCGCGGTCGCTTCGCCGATCTGAAGGGCGCGATCAACGAGACCGTCGATCGCCTGTCCTCGACCGTGCGCACAATCCAGGTGACCGCCGGCGATGTCGGTCTGGCGTCCCGCGAGATCAACACAGGCGCCGACGACCTGTCGAAGCGCACCGAGGAGCAGGCGTCCTCGCTCGAGGAGACCGCCGCGACGACCGAGGAGCTTGCTGCTTCGGTCAAGGCTTCGGCCCAGTCTTCGAAACAGGCCGCGACGATCGCGGAGGACGCGATGCGAGCTGCGCAGTCGGGCGGCGAGATTGCCGGCAGGGCCGTCGAGGCCATGGCGCGCATCGAAAGCGCTTCGAAGAAGATCTCCGACATTATCCGCGTGATCGACGATATTGCCTTCCAGACCAATCTGCTCGCGCTCAACGCGGCGGTCGAGGCGGCGCGAGCCGGAGATGCCGGCAAGGGGTTTGCGGTCGTTGCGTCGGAAGTGCGTACCCTGGCGCAGCGCTCAGGCGCCGCCGCCAAGGACATCTCGGGGCTGATCTCCTCCTCGAATGCAGAGGTCACCGAGGGCGTCGAACTCGTGCGTCAGGCCGGTGCGGCCCTGACCGAAATCCTCGATGCGTCGCAGAAGGTCGCCGCCACCATCGCTGAGATCTCGACCGCGTCCGGCGAACAGGCCAATGGCATCGACGAGATGAGCCAGGCTGTCGCGCATCTCGATGAAATGACCCAGCAGAACGCGGCTTTGGCCGAGCAGAGTGCTGCCTCCGCTGCGTCGCTGACGTCGCGGATCGGCCAACTCAACGACCTCGTTGCGGCCTTCCGGACCGGGCCGGAGCAGGGACGGCCGATGGCTGCCCCGATCGCGACCGCTGCCGTCACCCAGATGGCGCCCCGCCCCGCGCGCCTTGCGACCAGGGCAGCGTCCTACGCGCCGCCCGCGTTGCGCGCCTCCGATGTCGAGGCGATCGATGCAGGAGGCCCCGAGCCCGAGCGCCTGCGCCAGCTTGCCGAGGCGGCCTTCGCGCAGACCAAGGCTGCGCCGAAGCGCCCCGTCATGCCGGCCAAGAAGGTCGTGAACGGCCGCGCGTCCGATGCGGGCTGGGAAGAGTTCTGAGCCTGCCGCCTAAGCGCACGATGCACATCAAATGAAAAGGCCACCGGGTTCGCCCGGTGGCCTTTTCGTATCAGCGGAGAGACGTGGCCTGTGCGAGGCTGCTCAGGCCCATTCGCCCTGGCGGAAGACTGCGACGCGGCTGCCATCGGCATGTACACCGTCGATATCGACCTGGTTCGAGCCGATCATCCAGTCGATATGGATGAAGCTCTTGTTGCCGCCTTGCGCCGCGATCTGCTCGGGCGTGAGCCTGGCGCCATCGACGAAACATTTCGAATAGCACTGGCCGAGCGCGATATGGCAGGAGGCGTTCTCGTCGAAGAGCGTATTGTAGAACAGGATGCCACTCTGCGAGATCGGCGAGGAATGCGGCACCAACGCCACTTCGCCGAGGCGACGCGCACCCTCATCGGTGTCGAGAACCTTGTTCAGCACCTCCTCACCACGCGTGGCCCTGGCCTCGACGATACGCCCTTCTTCAAAGCGCACCGAAATGCCATCGATCAGCGTGCCCTGATGCGAGAGCGGCTTGGTACTGACGACATGGCCGGAGACCCTCCTTGCATGCGGCGTGGTGAAGACCTCTTCGGTCGGGATGTTGGCATTGCAGGTCACGCCGTTCTTGGCAGTCGAGGCGCCGCCCTGCCACTCATGGCCGTCGGCAAGCCCGATCGTCAGGTCCGTGCCCGGCCCTGAAAAGTGCAGCGAATGGAAGTTCTGCCCGTTCAGCCACTGCGTCCGGCTGCGGAGCGTCGCATTATGCGCAACCCAGGCCGAAATGGGGTCGGCACGGTCAACCCGTGAGGCGGCGAAAATCGCCTCGGCCAGCTTGGCGACGGCGATGTCCTCTGCCTCGTCCGGGAAGACCTGGCGGGCCCAGGACGCGGTCGGATAGGCCAGGATGTTCCAGTTGATATCGAAGCCGGCGATTTTCTCGAGAGCGGGCTGATAGGCGATCGAATTGGCCTTGTTGGCCCGCGCGACCTTTGCCGGATCCTGGCCTGAGAGCAGCATCGGGTTGTCGCCAACGATGGCGAGGCGTGCGGTGTTGGCGGCAAAGGCCTTGCCGACGCCTTCATAGAGCCAGCCCGGCGCCCGGTCGAAGCTCGCATCCGGGGCATGGCGATAGCGTGAGAGCGTTACCTCCTCATCCGCCAGCATCGGCGTCACGAGCCCGGCACCGGCCTTGTAGGCGTGCTCGGCGATCCGCCGGACCAGTGGCAGGGCGGCGACCGGCGCGGTCAGGAACAGATCCTGCCCGGCCTCGAGATTCAGGCCGACCTTGACGGCGACTTCGGCGAGCCTGTCGAGCTTGGCCGGATCGATCGATGCCAGGATATTCGGCTGATGCGTGGTCATGGAATACGGCCTCTCATGCTTGGCAAATCCCTGATCGGCATCATGCAGCCGATCAGGGCGTCTTTGCGGTTTGGCAACAAGAACATCGCCCACTTGGTCAGGTGCAATGGGCTAAGGCATCGGCCCGAAAAGTGGATTGCGGTTTTCGGGAAAGCCGATGCAAATGCAGAGGCTGGATCCTCGGATCGGATACGATATCGGGTCCGAGGATCTAGCCGAGCAAATTGCGCAGCGTGCGCATGAAGGCGCGCGAACCGGGCTCGATCAGGGCATCGGGAAAATCGAAATCCGGGTTGTGCAGCTGCGGCGAGTTTTCGCCCGAGCCTAGGATGAACATCGCCGATTTCGCCTGGCGGCCGAACAGGCCGAAATCCTCGGAGCCGCGCGAGGGCGAGCCCTCACCGTGCCGCAGCTTCTCGTCATCGAAGGCCTTGCGCAGGAGCGCCACCGCCTCGGCATCGTTTTCGCAGTGATGGAAGACGTCGTGATAGCTCAGCTCGATGCCAAGACCCGATGCTTCAGCCGCTTCGCGCACCAGCGCTTCGGCCCGTGTGCAAAGCGCGCCCATTTGCGCATCGTTCAGCGTGCGCAGCGTCGCCCAAATTTCGGCCCGGCCGGGTGCGATGCCAAAGGCAGCTTCGCCGATTGCAGCGTGGGTCACGGTGACGAGCGCATAGGCCGCGTCGAGTGGACCGCCGGGGCCGAGCGCCGTCAATGCCGGCATCAGCCGGGCTACCGCCGCAACCGGGGAGATGCCGTGTTCCGGCATGGAGGCATGCGAGGTCTTGCCAGTCAGCACGATCTGCAGTCCGCGCGAGGCGCAGTTTGCCGGACCTTCGGAGAGCGTGATGTAGCCCAATGGCAGGCCGGGTTTATTGTGCAGCGAGAATGCGTAATCCGGCGCGATTTCTGCGAATTTCGGATCGGCGATGACGGCGGCGGCACCTGCGCCGTTCTCCTCTGCCGGCTGGAACAGCAGCACCGCGCGGCCGCGCTGCGGCCGTTGGCGGCCGAGCCCGCGTGAGAGCGCAGCGACCATGGTCATGTGCCCGTCATGGCCGCAGGCATGGGATTTGCCCGGCACCTGGGAGCGATGGGGGCTCTCGGAGATTTCCTCGATCGGCAGGGCGTCGAGTTCGCAGCGAACCATCACTGTCGGCCCCGGCTCGCGCCCTTCATAAATAGCCGCGACGCCGTGGCCGCCGAGCCCGGTCACGATACGGTCCGGCTCGCTCGGGGCAAGGAAGGCAACCACTGCCTTCGCCGTCTCCTGCTCCTCGCCCGATATCTCGGGAGAGCGGTGCAACTGCTGCCGCCAGGCGACAAGCTCGACCATGTCGGAGTTGGTGAGAAACATTCCGCTATCCCCTGAGCGCCGGCTGAACCAGACCTGATGCCGGCTTCGTATGGCCAGAGAATTATCAACTTGCGTGGGCCGGCAAGCGCCATTCTTGCCTGCGGGGGGCGCGCTGTGCTCATTCCTGGCCCACAAGCCGAGTTTACTGCGGAGGCAGCCCCCCGACGCAAGGCCTCACCGGCTGCCTTCGAAACCCGCCAGGTACTTGCCCAGCAGTGCGTTGAGGGCCGCGTTCTCATCCGCGGAGAGAATGGAACTCAGCTGCGCCTGGGTTGCGACATGTGCTGTGACAGCAGCCTCGATTGTCGCAAATCCACGCTCGGTCAGTGAAATGATGAAACTGCGGCGATCTTCGGGGTTATGGGTGCGCTCGACGAGGCCCGTCTTCTCGAGCTGGTCGATGCGGTTCGTCAGCGTGCCCGAGGTGATCATCATCGTCGCCAGCAGATCTCCCGGCGACAGTCTATAGGGAGGGCCGGAGCGCCGCAGTGTCGCCAGCACGTCGAAACTTGCGCTGTTGAGGCCATGCTCGGTGAAGGTCTTCTCCATCTCACGGCCGAGATGCTGCGAGAGCCGCTTCATGCGGCCGAACAACCCCATCGGCGTGACATCGAGGTCCGGTCTTTCCCGGTTCCACTGCGCGAGAATTCCGTCGACATGGTCCATGCCGCCATCGTTGCGACCAAATATCTTGACGTCAAGATAATGAGCGAGACCGCCATCATGGCCCGCAATGCCGACTTGCTGCTGACCGCGATCGCCCCAGCTATCTGGGGCAGCACCTATCTGGTGACGACGGAGTTCCTGCCGCAGGGCTACCCACTGACCGTGTCGATGCTGCGTGCGCTCCCGGCTGGCCTCCTGCTGCTGCTCGCCGTCCGGCAATTGCCGCAGGGAATCTGGTGGGGACGGGTTCTCCTCCTCGGCGCGCTCAATTTCTCGCTGTTCTGGTGGATGCTGTTCATCGCAGCCTATCGGCTGCCGGGCGGTGTCGCGGCGACCGTAGGGGCGATCCAGCCGCTCGTCGTCCTGCTCCTCGCGCGTCTGCTGCTCGGTTTCGCCATCCGCCCGCTCGCCATCGTCGCGGCCATCGCCGGCATGGCAGGTGTCGCGCTGCTGATTCTGACGCCGCAGGCTGCGCTCGATCCGCTCGGCATCGCCGCTGGTCTCGCCAGTGCGCTGTCGATGGCGGCGGGCACGGTCCTGAGCCGGCGCTGGCAGCCGCCGGTCTCGCCACTGACCTTCACCGCCTGGCAGCTGACCGCGGGAGGAGCCCTGCTGCTGCCAGTGGTCCTCTGGCTCGAACCCGCACCGCCGACGCTGACCGGCACGAACATMCTCGGCCTTGCCTATCTCGGGCTGATCGGCGCTGCCCTGACCTATATCCTCTGGTTTCGCGGCATTGCCCGGCTGGGTCCCTCGACGGTCTCGCCGCTCGGCTTTCTCAGCCCGGTGACGGCTGTCATGCTCGGCTGGTCGGTGCTCGGCCAATCGCTCAGCCCTGCCCAGATCGCCGGCATGGCGATCGTCCTCGGCAGCGTCTGGCTGAGCCAGCGCGCTCAGCAGACTGTGCCGGCCAGCGCTCCCACGGTGGCGAAACCCCKGGAGGCGTGACGGGGCACGCCTCCTCGCGCGTGTCGTCGGTTATCCCTGAAACAGCTCTTCGTAGGCGAACAGTCCCTGATGGCCGCCGGTGTGCCAGAACACCACTGTCTCGTCGGGCCTGAACGCGCCACGCCGCACCAGCGAAAACAGCCCKGCCATAGCCTTGCCGGTATAGACGGGATCCAGAAGGATGCCCTCGAGGCGCGCGACACTGGTCACGGCTTCGAGCATCGCCGTCGTCGGCTGGCCGTAGCCGGGCCCGATCTGCGTTGCGTCGATCGTGATCGAGACATCGGCGACGCTCTGGCTCCCAGCAAGCGCGAGCGTGTCGCGCGCAAGGCCGGCGACGATACCGCGGGCCTCTTCGGCCTGCCGCGAGACGCTGATGCCGTGGACGGCGCAAGCGAGGCCCAACGTCTGCACACCTGCAACGATGCCGGCATGAGTGCCACCGCTGCCGGTCGCCAGCACGATATGGTCGATCTGTCGGCCTGCGGCCTTGGCCTGCCCGTCGAGTTCGACCAGCGCATCATGATAGGCGAGGCCGCCCAGTGCATTGGAGCCGCCGATCGGGATGAAATAGGGCCGTCGGCCCTGCGCACGCAGCGCAGCCAGGTTCTGTTCGAGCGCCTCCATGGCGTCCTGCTCGGCGGTCAGGATGCGAATATCGGCGCCGAGCAATCGGTCGAGCAGGATATTGCCGTTGGCCCGGTAGCTCGCGCTGCGTCCGCTGATCTTGTCGGTCAGGAGCAGAACGCAGCCGAGGCCGTTCCTGGCGGCGGCCGCAGCCGTCTGCCGCGCATGATTGGACTGGATGGCCCCGAGCGTGACCAGCGTATCGGCCCCCTGCTGCAGCGCTTCGCCGACGAGATATTCGAGCTTGCGCGCCTTGTTGCCGCCGCCGGCAAGGCCMGTGCAGTCGTCCCGCTTGATCCAGATCGAGGGAGCGGGGCCATGGCGCCCGAGTTCCCGCGACAGCCGGGGCAGTTCCTCGAAGGGGGTCGGCAGGATCGAAAGCGGAGCCCGGCTCCGCTCAGCCAATGACCAGGGCTTGTTCATGTCGATTGTTCCTCACCGAGACCGGCGCAGTGGCGCTGCGGCCCACCATAGCGGCGGGTTGGAAAAAGGCAGCCGCGCCAGGGCGGGACAGCCATGCGCCTGGCTGTCACATCCTCCTCGAAATTCGCGGATCGAGCTTGTCGCGCAGCCCGTCGCCGAGCAGGTTGACCGCGAGCACCACCAGCGCCAGCGCGATCGCCGGACAAAAGATCGTCCAGGGCGCGCGCGCCAGGTAGAGTCTGCTGGAGGCGATCATGTTGCCCCAGCTCGGCGTTTCCGGCGGCACGCCGGCGCCGAGGAATGACAGCGACGCTTCCACCAGGATTGCCGACGCGCAGATATAGGTCGCCTGCACGATCAGGGGCGCGATGGTGCTCGGCATGATGTGAAGCACCAGAATCCGCGGCGTCCGCGCCCCACAGGCGATCACCGCCTCAACGAAAGGCAGCTCGCGGACACTGAGCACGATCGAGCGCACGAGCCTGACCACGCGAGGCAGTTCCGGAATGGCGATGGCGGCAATGACGATTCCGATGCTGCCCTGGTTGAGGGCGACCAGCGCGATCGCAAGCAGGATCGCTGGAATCGCCATCAGCCCGTCCATCAGGCGCATGACCGGGGTCTCGATCCAGCGGTAATAGCCGGCCATCAGGCCGATAAGAAGCCCGGCGCTGATCGAGATCGTCGCGACGGTGAGGCCGACGATCAGTGAGACGCGTGCTCCGTAGACGGTGCGGGCGAAGACATCCTGGCCGAGATGGTCGGTGCCGAACCAGAACTGCGCGGATGGCGGCAGCAGCCGGCGTGTTGGCGCCTTCAGCATCGGGTCGCCGGCGAGCAGTGGCGCGAAGATCGCGATCGCGACGAAGAAGATCAGGATGGCGCCGCCCAGCAGCATCGTCGGGTTGCGCCGGGCGAAGCGCCTGAACCGGGCGCCGAGACTGCGCGGCGCAGGGCTGAGGGTGGAAGGGGCGGTATGGGCCGTGATCACGCTCATCGCTTCGCTCTCTCAGTACCGGATCCGGGGATCGATCAGCGAATAGGAGAGATCGACGAGCAGATTGACCAGGACATAGATGCCGGAGAACAGCAGGATCACGCCCTGGATGATCGGATAGTCACGCTTCGAGATGGCATCGACAACGAGCCGTCCGATGCCGGGTATGTTGAACACAGTCTCCGTGATGACGACGCCGCCGATGAGAAGCGCGACGCCTATGCCGATCACCGTGATGATCGGTACGCCGGCGTTCTTGAGCGCATGCTTCATCAGCATCGTCTTCGTCGTGACACCTTTGGCCTTTGCCGTCCGGATATAGTCTTCCTCGAGCACCTCCAGCATCGAAGCGCGCGTCATGCGCGCGATCAGCGCGATATAGGCGAGGCCGAGCGTGACGGTCGGCAGGATTAGGTGGAGCAGCCACGGCCCCACGCCATCGGCGAGCGGCTTGTAGCCCTGGACGGGAAGCCAGCGCAGCTCGATAGCGAAGATGTAGATCAGGCCGTAGCCCACGACGAAGGCCGGCATTGAGAATCCGAGCACGGAGAAGCCCATCAGGGCACGGTCAACCAGGCTTCCGACCCTCCAGGCCGCGATCACACCGAGGCTGACCGCGATGCTGACGGCGAAGAGCATGGTCAGCAGCGCGAGCGAAAGCGTCGGCTCCAGTCGTTGGAGGATCAGCCTGCTGACTGGCGTGTTCGAAAAGATCGAAACCCCGAGATCTCCGCTCAGCACGCGTGCGGCCCAACGCCAGAATTGTACCAGCAGCGGATCGTCGAGCCCGAGCCGCTGACGGATGGCGACGATCTGCTGGGGCGTCGCGTAATCGCCGGCGATGATCGCGGCTGGATCGCCGGCCGAGAAATGCAGCAACAGGAAGACGAAGATACCGACGAGCGTCATCACCAGCAGGGTTTGGGCCAGCCGTTGGGCGATGTAACTGAGCATGGGGTCGATCGTCCTCCTTCAGCCTAAGCAGGCCGGTCGCGCCGCGCGCCGGCTGCGCCGTCCACCAGCCCGCCGGAATGGTCCGACGCCGGCCGGGGCGGAGCCCGGCCGGCGGAGGCGGCTACCCCTTCTTGACATTCCAGAACGGGATCAGCTCCGGCATGCCGATCARCCCGGTGAGATTGCGCAGGGCCGCGGGCTGGAACCATTGCCCGTAATACATGTGCGGCACGAAATCCCACGCGTTCTGCTGCATGTCGCGCGCGATCTGCCGGCGTTCGGCATCATTCGAGGCGGCCGCCCATTTGTCGCGGAAGGCTTCGTGCTTCTCGTCGGTCGGCCAGCCGAACCAGCCCTTCTCGCCATTGGCGGCATGGCCGCTGAGCGCCACGGGATTGCCGAAGGCATTGACCGAACCCGAGGTGAAGAAGACGTTCCAGCCGCCCTGGTCCGGGGGGCTCTTGACGGCACGCCGCGTGATGACCGCGCCCCAGTCCGAGGCCTGCAGCGACACGTTGAAGCCAGCCTGGCGCATCCACTGCGCGATCAGGTTCGCGGCATTGTTCATATAGGCGATGTTGGTAGCGTGCAGCACGACGACGGGGCGGCCGTCATAGCCGGATTCCTTGACGAGCTGCTTGGCCTTCTCGATGTTCTGGCCGCCCTTGAACCAGTCGATATTGGCGTCGTTCTCCATCGGCGTGCCCATGCCGAACAGCGAAGAGMAGMCCTTGAAGTATTTCTCGTCGCCGAAGGTCGCCTTCATCACCTCGGTCGGGTGAATCAGGTAGAGCATCGCCTGGCGGGCCTTGACGTTGTTGAACGGCGGGTGGAGCCAGTTGACGCGAGCCCAGCCGAGCTGGCCCTGTTTGTTCAGGACCTCGAGCTTGATCTCTTTCTCGCCCTCCAGCGAGGACAGCAGATCGACATTCGGGTACTCGATCATGTCGATCTCGCCGGCGCGGATGGCAGCGATCGCCGTCGCCTCGTCCGCGATGTTCTCGTAGACGACGCGGTCGACATTCACGACCTTGCCGCCGGAGGTGAAGACGGCCGGCTCCGAACGCGGCACATAGTTCGGGTTCTTGTCGTAGACGTAGCGCTGGCCCTGGACGACGGCGTCTTGGTTCATGACGAACGGGCCTGAGCCGATGATCGTCTGGATCTGCTGCATCGGGTCGGTCTGCGCTTCCTTCTCGCGCATGATGTAGCAGGCATTGGTCGCCGCCTTGGCGAGCCAATCGACAGCCAGGCTGTAGGGTTCCTTCATCACGATCTGGAAGGTCTTGTCGTCCTTGATCGGCGTATCGGCGAGGCGAGCCATCATGTGCTGGCCGCCGCCGTCGCGCGCGCCCCAGCGCCGGATCGAGGCGACGCAGTCGCGCGCCGTCACCGGCGTGCCGTCGGTGAAGCGCAAGCCGTCACGGAGTTCGAAATTATAGGTCTTGCGATCGTCCGAAAGGCTCCATTTCGAGACCATCTGCGGCTTGGCGTCGAATTTGTCGTCGACCCCAAACAGCGTGTCGTAGACCATGGCAGCATGGTAGGAGGTCATGTTCGCGGTCGTCCAGACCGGGTCGAAGACGCGAAGATCGCCATGCAGCACGGCGCGGACGGTGCGTGAGACGGGTGGGGTGGTCTGGGCCCTCAGGCGGGCAGGCGCGGCGGTCAGTGCTCCAGCGGCGAGACTGCCCTGGACGAATCTGCGGCGTGTGGTCGTCATGTCTCTCTCCCTCCAAGAGATGCTGAATGACCGCGAGCATTCGCTTCGTCTGGCCACCCTCGGTGATCAAATCACGGTCAAGTCTCCATCCACGTGGCCAGGCTCAGACGACGATGCGGCCGGGCGGCAGCGGGTCGTGGGGCCAGAGCGGCCGGGCGATCTTGCGATAGGGGTATTTGCGCACGTCGAGATGCGAGGGGCCGCCGCCGTCGGTGTAGATCACCGCACTGGCGATCGGCCCATAGGCGGCATGGAAATGGTTGGTCGACTTGACGCTGACGATGCGCTTCTGCGTCGGGTCGATGCCGACGCTGGTAAAAATCTCGAGCCCCAGCGCCTGCGTGCGATGCGATAAGAGCGCGACGTCGATGCCGTCGATGCGGATGCCGACGGCATTGCCGATCGGGACCTTGGCTGTGCCGAAGCTCTGGGTGCCGTTGCGGATGGCTCCGAGCACGGTGACGTCGCCGTCGACCGGCTTGCCCGAGGTCGAGGCGGCCTTGCCGCCGAAGCGCAGCGGGATGGTGGCGCCGACACCGGCGGTCAGGCAGAATTCGACGGCGACAGGGTCCCAGACCGGACCGATCGCCGCATCGCGAATACCCCGTTCGCGCAGGCGGTGGATGATGTTGGTATTGTCGGACGCCGCCCCCCCTCCGGCATTGTCGGTCGAATCTGCAATCACGCTCGGGCCGTTAGCAGAACTGCCGAGAGCCCGGTCGAGCGCTTCGTCGAGCGGGACCACCGGCGGAGCGAATTGCCCTTTCAGGGAGCGGAACTCCTCGCCGAGCCGCGCGGCGAGCGCATCTCCGGCGGCCTTGGCATTGTCGGTGACGACCAGGACCCGCGTGCCGATCTCCGGCACGTCGCCTTGCTGGAAACCGTGAGCGAGCGAGACCGAAAGCACGGCGTCCTTGCCCTCGAGTGCGCTCATCCGGTCGACGAAGGAGCGCCCGGGCTCGCGGGTGGTCGGCACCAGCTCGATCATCCGGCAGTCATAGAGCGACATCACCGGCTTGATCGTGCCACGGATCGTCGCAAGGATGATGTCGACCAATTCCTCGGCCCGCTCGACGAAGTCGATATGCGGGTATTCCTTGTAGAGGATGATGGCGTCCGCCAGCCGCACGCGCTTTTCGGTCAGGTGGCAATGCGGATCGAGCTCGACACCGATCGGCACCTTCGGGCCGACGATGGCGCGGACATGTTCCAGAATGTCGCCCTCGCAATCGTCATAGCCATGCGCGACCATGGCCCCGTGCAGCCCGAGCAGGACGCCGTCGACCGGCATTGCGGCGTTGAGTTGGCCGAGGATCTCGTCCCGCATCTCCTCGTAATCGGCCTGGGCACAGGTTCCCGAGGGCTCGGCCCAGAAGCAGGAACCTTCGATCAGCGTGAAACCGTCTCGCTCTGCCCGCTGGCGCGCCACGTAAAGTGGCGCGGTGCAATGCGTCGCCCGGTCGGGATGCTGACCTGCGGGAAAATAGGCCGATGCCTCGAAATTCGCGCGGGATGTCGGGATAGGCGAAAACGTATTCGTCTCGGTAGCAAGCGACGCGGCGAACAGACGCATAATCAGAGCCTTCCCGTTTCGTGCGGAGGCAAGCTCCGACGTCAGCAATGCGCCTGTCAAGCTGCGTCGCAGCAAGAAATCCTGCTTTGTGATGCTCGCAATCCCGGAGCTGAGGTCAATGGCCATTGACGACGGCAATGGGGGCATTCGTCATTCTACATCCTATCCGCGCAAATCCACTTTTCCCGGTCATCAGGGGTGTAGGAGAATCCCGCCGGCCGCGTGAAGCTTGGGCCCCCGGATACCGCCCATCATGTCGCTGCGGGCCGCTGTGGCCGTCGGCCCGCCTGCGCTTTGGACGACTTCGGGCCACACCGCGTTGGAACCGCCGGCCGTCGGCGGCGTTAGCCAGCAAGACGGGTCGCGAGGATTTGCCCCATGAACAGTACTCGAATTGGCGGGCTGCTCAGCATTGGCCTGAGCACCTTTGTTCTTGTGACACCCGCTCACTCTGCCGGGTTCTTCGATGAACTGGCCCGAGCCGTGTTCGGGAGACCGCCTCCGCAGGTTTACCCGACTGGGCCTGAACCGCTCGATGTGACCGTTCGGCCGACGCGTCGTTCGCATCAGCGGAAAGCCGTCGTATCCAGGCCGACGCCTCCAGTCGTAAAACTCGATCCGGCCACCGATCACTATTGGTACCTGGACGACCCGACCCTGCGCCGCGGCGATATCGTCGTTACGCGTTCGGACGTTCTGGTCTTTGAGGGGCGCGCCAGTCAAAACCACAGTGCCAGCGATTTTACTGCCCTCGGGAAGTCTCGCCTTGTATCCAGGTCCACCCAGCAGAGGGTCGAGGCGGCGGCGGGCGGTCGCAAGTTCGAGCCAGACCCCGGCCCACGAACCATCGCCGAGCGCGACCCTGCGAATTGATCCGCGGCGCATGGATCATTGCACGGCAGGCGGCCGCTCGCAGGGCGGCGTAACCCGTTGCTGCTTCGCGAGCTCGCTCTCACGATGCGCCCCGCATCGCGTTCGAGCGAGAAGTGCTGCTGATCCCCGCGGAGAGCGATATAATCAGCCCGATCGAGAGGAACCCGCCTGACCATATCTGCTGCTGACCGTTGAAATCCCCTGGAGGAGGACCCGGATCATGGCCGCCAAGGAGTTGAAGTTCTCGTCCGATGCCCGCGAGAGGATGCTGCGCGGTGTCGAAATCCTGGCCAACGCCGTCAAGGTCACGCTTGGTCCCAAGGGGCGCAACGTCGTGATCGAGAAGTCATTCGGTGCGCCCCGCATCACCAAGGATGGCGTCGCCGTCGCCAGGGAGATCGAACTTGCCGACAAGTTCGAGAACATGGGCGCAAGGATGGTGCGCGAGGTCGCTTCAAAACAGCATGACGCCGCCGGCGACGGCACCACGACGGCAACTGTATTGGCCCACGCCATCGTCCGTGAGGGAGCCAAGGCCGTCGCCGCTGGCATGAACCCGATGGATCTGAAGCGCGGCATCGACATGGCGGTCGAGGCTGCGGTGGCAGATTTCAAGAAGAGGGCCAAGACGGTCACGGCCAATAGCGAGATCGCTCAGATCGGCACCATCTCGGCCAATGGCGACACCAAGATCGGGGCGATGATCGCCGCGGCCATGAAGAAGGTCGGCAACGAGGGTGTCATCACGGTCGAGGAGGCAAAATCGCTCGAGATCGAGCTCGATGTGGTCGAGGGCATGCGGTTCGATCGTGGCTATATTTCACCCTATTTCATCACAGATGCGGAGAAGATGCGGGCCGAGCTCGAAGACGCCTATATCCTGATCCACGAGAAGAAACTCTCCTCGCTCCAGGCCATGTTGCCGCTGCTCGAGGCGGTGGTGCAAACCGGCAGGCCGCTGCTGATCATCGCCGAGGACGTGGAAGGGGAGGCTCTCGCCACGCTCGTGGTCAACAAGCTGCGGGGTGGCCTCAAGGTCGCGGCCGTCAAGGCTCCGGGCTTCGGCGATCGCCGCAAGGCCATGCTGGAGGATATTGCGATCCTCACTGGCGGAACCGCCATTTCCGATGATCTCGGCATCAAGCTCGAGACCGTCACGCTCCAAATGCTCGGCAGCGCCAAGAAAGTCATGATCGAGAAGGAAAGCACCACAATCGTTGACGGTGCCGGCAGGAAGAAGGAGATCGGCGCTCGCGTGGCACAGATCAAGGCGCAGATCGAGGAGACCAGCTCGGACTACGATCGTGAGAAGCTCCAGGAGCGTCTGGCCAAGCTCGCCGGTGGCGTTGCGGTCATCCGCGTCGGCGGCGCGACCGAGATCGAGGTCAAGGAGAAGAAGGATCGTGTCGACGATGCCATGCACGCGACCCGCGCGGCGGTCGAGGAAGGCATCCTGCCGGGGGGCGGCGTGGCGCTGCTGAGGGCGATGAAGGCCCTTGCCGCCGTCAAGCCCGCCAATGCCGACCAGAGAACCGGCGTCGAGATCGTGCGCCGCGCGCTGCAGGCTCCGGCCCGACAGATCGTCGAAAACGCCGGCGCCGACGGTGCGGTCATCGTCGGCAAGCTGATCGAGAAGGATGACTACAACCAGGGCTACAATGCCGCGACAGGGGAGTATCAGGATCTTGTGGCGAATGGGGTGATCGATCCGGCCAAGGTGGTGCGGACCGCCCTTCAGGATGCGGCGTCGATCGCCTCGCTGCTGATCATGACCGAGGCGATCATTGCCGAGCAGCCGAAGAAGGAAGCGCCGCAGGCGATGCCGGGCGGCATGGATTTCTGATGATTGATACGGGCGGACTCGATCGGGTGTCGCTTGCGAAGGAGATCCGGCTGGATCATTGGGGGTGTATCGCGCGCGCCAGCTCGGAGGTTTCTGGCGCTGTCTCTCACGCGCCACCACGGTGCGCCTGCTATTCGTGGGTCAGCTTCAGCGGGTGTACCGGCTTGTTTCGCCTCGCGCGCATTGCAACGGCGAGCCCTGGAATGAGATCGAGACGCCTATAGACACAAATGCCGGTCGCGACATTCCAGAGCACCATGGTCGCCGTGGTGGCCACTGCCGCGCCGATTGCGCCGTAGAGCGCGATTCCTATGGCGCAGGCTGCGACGTTCGCGGCGGCGCTCGCAACCATGATGACCGCGGCGGCGCGCTCATGACCGGTCATGGTCAGGAGGTTCTGATGCGGGCCGGCCGCCGCGGCAAAGACCTGACCGATCATCAGGATCTGAGCAACATGAACTGCGGCGACGAAATCCTTGCCAAACCATCGTAGCCCCGGCTCGAGCACCACCAGAAGCGGCACAGCCAGCATGACCGCCCCGACGAAGGACAACACGCTGGCGCGCGCGAACAGCGCCTGCAGGCCCAGCCGGTCCCCGCGCGCGTGAAGGTCCGCGATCGTGGGGGCAAATACGGTGCTCACGGCGACGCGCGGCAACAGGAGCAGCATCGCCACATTGAAACCGACCGCAAACGTACCAGCATCCCGGATGTTGCCGGTCCAGCCGAGCAGCATCACCCCCGTGCGGTTCATCAGGGTGTCGACGGCCGTCATGATCATGATGGGAAAGACGGCGGTCAACCAATAGCGCGGAGCGTAGGCCGAGCTCACGCCTCGCAGAGCAAGGGGCCAGAGCTGGCGCATGATCACGCAGACAACGCCCACCGTGACCGCCGAGCTGATCAACAGTGCAGCCATGACGAGCGCTGCGTCCAGCCGCCATGAAGCTGCGGTGGCGGCCAGGACGACAAGCACGAGCAAGAGGCCGTCACGGACGATGCGTTCCGGCAAAAGAGCCGAAACGATTCCGCCGAAAGCGCGTAGCAGCGTCGCACCGATCAGATACATCGTGACCAGCGGGACTGTGGCCATTCCGATCAGCAGGCTGATGCTGAGCTCCGAGTGCGGGCGAGCGGAGGAAACGGCCACGATTCCGGTGCCGATTCCGGCGAGAACGATGGCTGCCACGAGGGTCCAGCCCACGGCAAACTGAATCACACCACGCGCCAGAGACCACTCCCCCTTCGCACCATAGGCCGGCACGAACCGAAGCAGGGCAACATTGAAGCCGAGGGTCGCGCTGTAGGCCAGGAGGCTGACCCAGGCAAAGGCGTAGGAATATGTGCCATAGCTGGAAAGGCCGACCAGCCGGGCGATCTCGAACTGAGCAACGCTCGTAAGCCCTGCGCCGCCGACATAGACGACCAGAGCCCAAACGCTCCCGGATGAGAGCCGGTGAGCGAGGTCACTGCTGCCCTTCGAACCGGTTTCGCCGCTTGAGGGCGCGGCCGCGGGCTCAGATAGAGCGGTCGCTGTCGGCGCATTATCGCTGCGGGCCAGCCGGGTGGCGGTGGCGTAACCTGTCAACATCAGATCAATACCCAGCGTTGTGACTGTAATCGATCATGACCGACGCCAGCTCATGAAGCTGCGGATGTCTTTGAAATGGAAGCCGGCATCGTGCTCGGTATCGACCCAGGTCAGCACCGACGCCACTCGGGGAGCGCCATCGGCGTCGGGCCCCGGAGCGCCGCCGACCAGCCGTAGCGCACTCTGCGCCATTTCCCGGCCGGTCTGTGCCCAGCGCACCACGAGCAGTATCTGGTCGGCCCAGCCCGCCAGAAAACTCGCTTCCAGCCGATCGACCGCTGCGGGCCCATCGATCACGATGAAGTCGTAGGTCTCGCGGAACTGATCAAGCCAGTGCGGAACTTGCGGGTTTGCGAGGAAATGAAGCAGGTTGCCATCGAGTCGAGGCGGCGGAATGTAGTCGACCCCAAGCTCAGGAAGGTGCTCCACCGCATCGGCGATCGGTCGGCCGCGGCTCAGGACGTCGACGAGATCGACGCCGGGGGCGGCCGCGCGCGCCATCGTCACGATGTCCCGTTCAGGGAGCCCGCTTGGCTCGCCGAGGTCGATCAGGAGCACGCGCAGTCGAAGGCGCGCCGCCGAGAGGACAAGGCTCCGCGCGACCGTGGTCTTGCCTTCGCCCGGAAGGGCGGAGCTGACAAGGATGATCTTCGACGCGAAGCTGCCGGAGCCCCTTGGCAACACGGAGATCAGCAATGAGCGGATTGACCGCGCATAGACTGATTGAGGCTGCTGCCGCAGCAGATCCTCGATCCGCTTTGCGTGCCGGAGCGTGACCCGCGGGACCTGCCCGAGGCAAGGAACGGCCAGAGCTTCGGCGGCTTCATCCGTGCTGCGAAGAGTGTGATCAAGTCTGTCGATGCCGAGCGCAAGCAGCACGCCCATGATGCCGAAGACCATCACGCCAGGCGGAATGAGGAAGGCCGGGTGAATCGAACTTGGCCTTTCCGGCGGCCACGCCGACGCCATGACCCGGACGTCCGGCTGAATGAGCTGGACCTGTTCGTTTGCCTGCTGCTGACGGCTCAGAAGGGCATCATAGAGCTGGGCCACTGCGGCCGCCTGACGCTCKAGAGCCCGCAAACCGGACATGCTGGCCGCGGTTTCGGTCGCCGCCGCCTTCAGGGACTGCAGCCGCTCCTCGATTGATCTGGCCTGAGCCTGGAGAATGCGACCGTCGGTCTCTACCTGGCTGAACGCCTGATCGATCGCCTGCTCTGTCGCACGGTCCGCTTTCCGGCGCGGCTCCGGCTGAGGCTCCTGACCGACTGTCGCTGGTGCTGCTTCGTTGTGGGCGAACTCGGCCAGGCTCGCTGATCCCAGTGCATCCGCAAGGGCGGAGGTGGGTGCGCCGCGCTGGCGCAAGTCGTTGAACCGGTTCAGCCGTTGTTGCGTCGCGGCGAAATCGGACTTGGCCAGGGCCAATTGCCGGGCCAGCTGTGCGATCTGCTGGCCGGTTACATCAGGGGTGCCATCGACCGCTGCGCCATGGAGCAAGCGGTAGGCCTGCAGCTCCTCTTCGGCACGCGCCACCTCCAGCCTCATTTCGGGAACGCGCTTGGCGAGCCAGACCACAAGCTGCTCCGCGTCGGTGCGCTTTCGTTGCGCAATATCCTCGATGTAGACATTCGCGACGGTGTTCGCGATCTCGGCTGCACGTCCCGGATCGGAATCCGTTGCAACAACTGACAAGACTCTCGAACGTCGCTCTTGGCCGATCTTTACGGAGCGCTTCAACTGCTGGGCCAGCGCGCTTTCGTTACTGTCAGGGGAGTGGCTGTCAGCGCTACGCCGAAACGGCTGCGTGAGAAACGACCAAGCGGCACCGAGCCCATCCTGGACACGGTGCAGCCAGGAGTCCGGTTGCTTCCCTGCCGCCACCACTTCCTCATGGGCAAGAAGGAGCGCGGAAGCGACCCGTCGCAGATGCGCATCGGACGAAAGCACGGCCAAGTGCGTGTCGATCGCCGCATCGTCGATGGCTTGGGAGGCCTGGGATGTGCCACTCGACCCTTCCGAGGCTCGATCGACCACGATTTGCGTCGTTGCCGTATAGGTGGGCGACATGATCAGGCCAACGATCGCGACCCCTCCGCCGCCGAGGAGCATCATTGCAAGGATCAAACCCCGCCGCCTCGACAGCGCGTGGACGATCCGCTGGAATGGCAGCGGCCCTGGCGCCGATCCAATGATCGGTCTGGTTATCCGCGTCGTCGGTTCGAGTGGCGGCAGATCCGAAGGTCGTGCCGTCGCGATGAACCGCTGGCCCTTGCCGGTCAACGCTTCCATCGTCAGCTCCCCTGCAATGCGAGGTCGAATTCACCGACCGGTGTGGTGGCCGGCGGACCTGCGCCCTCGTCGAGCCAGGCCTGGAGCATCAGCACAGCCCAAAGCGCAAGCGAATGGTCGCGGCGGCCGCTCAGATGCTCCGCCCAGCACGCCTGGACCGCCGCCACGTCGAGAAGATCGTGGCGCCGCAGCCGCGATTCGGTCAGCAGGTCGGCCGCCCAGGCCCGTAGCGGCCCCTTCAGCCAGGCACCGACAGGCACGTCGAAGCCCTGCTTGGGGCGTTCGAACAGGTGCCGGGGCAAGTAGCGCGCAAGAACCTGTCGCAAGATCCACTTGCCCTGGCCGTGGCGGACCTTGACCGCTGTCGGCAGGCGCCAGGCGAATTCGACAACGCGATGATCCAAAAGCGGACAGCGGGCTTCCAGGCTCGTCGCCATGCTTGCCCGGTCGAGCTTCACCAGAATGTCGCTCGTCAGATATCCAGTCATGTCCCGAAAGATCAGTTGCGACACCAGATCGTCGAGGACGGGAGCATCGGGCTCGGCAGCTTCGGCGTCGCGCGCCAGGGTTAGCTCCGAGACACGTGTCAGCCGCCGGTAGATTTCCTGGTCTCCGTTCGCGGCGAAGAGATCGGAAAGACGCCTCAGGCGGTCGCCGCGCAGCGAACGCCTCAGCCGGTCCGGCACCGGCAGCCGATTGACGAATTCCTCGCTGGCGCCATTCGCCAGGTGAACCAGGAAATCTGCAGCGGTGCGGCGGAGAATGGGGGGCAGGCCAAGCAGGGAAGCCAGCCGCACCGCAAGAAAATGCCTGGAGTAGCCGGCAAAGCATTCATCGCCACCATCGCCCGACAGAGCCACGGTCACATCAGTGCGAGCGAGACGGGAGACGAGCAGGGTCGGGATTTGCGACCAGTCGGCGAATGGCTCGTCCCAGATGCGTGGCAATTCGGGGATGACCTCGCGAGCCTCCGCTGGCGTCAGATGCAGCTCCGTATGATCTGTCCCGAGGTGCCGGGCGATACGCCCGGCCTCGACCGACTCGTCATAGCCTCGTTCGCGAAATGCAATCGTGAACGTGCGCACCGGCCTGTCGGACTGGGCCTGCATCAGCGCGACGACGGTCGAGCTGTCGATTCCTCCGGAGAGGAATGCGCCGAGCGGAACGTCGGCGACCATCCGCTCGCGCACGGCGAGACGAAGCAGTTCGTCAAGCTCCGCGACCAGTGCGACATCGTCGGAAACGAACGGATTCTTCCGCCCCTCTTCGGCCACGGCAGCCAGGGACCACCATTGGTGGATCCTCGACTTGAGAGTTGCTGTGTCGGGAGCGTCGGCGATCTCGTCGGCGCTCACCGACAGCATGGCTCCAGGGGGCAGCTTGAACACATCGTGCCAGATGCAGCACCGATCCGGCATCGTGCCGCGCGCCAGCATGGCGGCCACAGCCTCTCGATCGATCCGGGCTTGAAAGCCCGGAAAGGTGCGAATTGCCTTCAGCTCGGAGGCAAACACAAGGGCACGTCCGATGCGCGCGATGTAGAGTGGCTTCTTCCCCATCCGATCTCGGACCAGATGGAGAACACGCGCCCTTCGGTCCCAGAGGCCGAGTGCGAACATGCCGGTGAAGCGCTGGAGCGCCCTCTCCAGACCCCAGCTTTCGATCGCGCCGAGCATCACCTCGGTGTCGCTGCCACCACGGAAGCTATGCCCGAGATCTTCGAGTTCGCGGCGCAGGGTATGGAAATTGTAGACCTCGCCGTTGAAGGTCATGACCAGCCGTCCGCTGTGGGAAACCGTCGGCCTTCGCGTGCAGCCCTCGGCCAAGCACAGGGCGAGGGCGAACCAGAAGATCGGGTGGCGAAGAATGAAGTGGCTGATGCTGAACACCGCCACAGAGCAGATCAGTGCCGAGAGGGCATCGAACCGGGCGTGCAGCGTGAGCAAGAGGGTACTGCCGACGAGCCACGCCAGAGTGGCGAGGCYAAGCACGCCTCCTTGGGTGTACAGGTCCAGGGGCGTGCTGTGCGCCTCGAACGGGCCGGGCAGGTTCTGCGGGTTAGGACCCGTGGGGCGTTCGGAATGCGGCCCCGGACCGAGGCCCAGGGAGGCCGACCMCAACCCTTTCAGCAGTGCTTGCTGCCAAAGCAGAAACCGCAGATTGGCTGTGGCTACGGTCCCGTCCCCGCCTTTGTCCTTGGCCAGGCTTTTGGCGAAATCCTCCGCCTCATCGGCAGCGGCGATGCCGTAGGGCAACAGCGCGATCGTGGTGGGCGGGGCCGCCAGGATGAAGAGGACGGCTGCGATGTAACGCATGCTGTATCCTGGCATGGCCAGCCAGGTTCGCAGCCGCAACCCGATCAGGAACGTGCTCGAGATGACCGTGGCGCCCAAGAAGGCGTCGCTCTTCGTCAATCGCCCGAAGACCACGGGCAGGACCGCCAAAGCAAAGCCGGAGACGCGGCCGAAGCCCGTCTCCGCGCTCATCGCCAGATGGAGCGCGAGCGGACCAAACACGGCGCAATAGAGCGCAGCCTGGTTGGGGTTCTCGGACCAGCCGCGAAAGCGGTCCCAGTACCATGGATCGAGCGAACCCTGAGGGAGCAGCCCCCAGCCGATGGCAATCTGCAGCGCGAGGCCGATATTGCCGAAGACGATGACGAACCAGGCGGTCTGCCGCAGGCGGTTGTCACTGTCTGGTTCGGCCATGGACAATATCGTCACACAGGCCATGAGCAGATAGGCGGTGGAGTCATGCACCATGGCGCCGACGTCGGTCAGCGGATCGAAGAGAAGTCCGATGCACGCGCCTATGCTCAAGGTGAGCGCGAACACGGCCCAGAATGCGCTCAGTCGGGTCAAGGCTGAACTGGCCGCCATCGGGTACCCGGCCAGAAATCGGGTCGCCGACAGGGCGATCCAGAGCGCAAGGCAGAGCTCGCCTAGGCCGATCGGCAGGCCGGGCAGGCGGAGCTGCGATGCGGAAGACAGCACGAGCCCCGCTCCGAGGAGCGCATTTCGGATCATTCCCCTTCTCCGACACCGCGGAGCGCGCCGGCGCCCTCCAGAATCGGCGATCGCGACCTGCCCGCAGCCTTGTCCGTACCACCCTGTTCCGACAGAACCTGCCGATAAAGCTCCGTGTAATGTCCGACGATCGTCKAGAGCCCGAATTCGCGTCGAACCAGCGCTACGGATCGACCACCCATTTCAAGCGCTCTGCGCCGGTCTTCGAGGAGCTCGAGGATGCTGCTGGCGAGAGCGCCCGGGTCGCGCGGTGGCACGAGGAGGCCGTTCCAGTGATGCGTGACCACATCGCTGCAGCCGGGCATGTCGGTCGTGACGATCGGCAAGCCCGCAAGGCCGGCCTCCAGCAGCACGCGCGGGATCCCCTCCCGATATTCCGTCGGCAKGACGAACAGATCTGCAAGGCCGAGCAGGGCCGGCACGTCTTTCCTCGCGCCCAGCGCCATCACATGGGGCGCCTGCCGGTMGATCTCGTCCTGAGCGACTGCGAAGGGCCCTTCACTTTCTCGTGGACCGACGAGCAGGAAGCGCACACCCGGGCGCACCTTCCTGACCAGCGAAGCAGCCTCCAGTAGCGTCGGAATTCCCTTCTGTTGCGTCAGCCTGCTGACCGTGATGACGATCTCGTCCGTCCCGAGGCCGAGCTGTTCCCTTAGCGCCGCAGTGACGGGGCCACGGGCGTGCGATCGATCGAAGGCGGCAATGTCGATGCCCGATCCGCGGATCAGATGAGCGCGGTCCCCCCGAACCAGCCTGTGACTCTCGAAATAGGCCTTGTCGTCGCGGTTCYGGAAAACCGTAGCCGCGGTCCAGCGGGAGGCGAGCCATTGCAAGGCGCAGTAGACCGACCGGAGGGCGAGCGCGCGGGCCGTCTCGGACGAGAATACCCAACCMATCCCATTGATGGTTCGCACCACGGCGACCTTGCCCCGGACCGCGAGGGGTGCCAGCAGATTGGGCTTCGTATCGAAGCTTTGGACAATGTCTGGGCCGATATCCGCGATCATCTTCGCGAGCTGGCGGATGGCAGCGAGATCGGCGCCGCGACTGTCGAACCGGTCGAATTGATAACGCCGATGAGCCAGGCCGGCTTGCAAGAAGGCGGCCCCGTCTGTGGTCGAGGCTGCCGTTATCCGAAAGCCGCGGTCCTGCAAGGCTGCGAGGAACGGGATGCGCAGCGAATGGTCCTCCCCTCCCACGCAAAGCACATGCGGAACCATTTTGACTCCTCCTGCCAGGAGCTGGGACTGCGGGGGGCCTGACCCCTGAGTGCAAGCGCTCGGCCTGATGACCTTTTCCGGCGCGTTCCTGCCCCACAGGACCGTATCCGGTAGGAAATCACGGTATGGAGCAGGCTCTGCACTGTCCTCATTCATTTGGATGACGGATCGGAACCGGACGTAAATGGCGTAGGGCGCCRGCATCGGTGCGTTTCCGCATGGTCGGGGGAAGAATCCGGCGATCGCCGGCCTCATCGCTTCAGAGGCGGCAGGGTGTTCGCCTTGAAGCCGACAGCTTCTGCCTCACGCTATGGTTTGCGTGGAAGAGGCCGGCTCGGCCCGGCTGACAGCGGATTCACGTGCTGGCAGGCGTAGGATGCCAGCATTGGGGCGGGGCCGCCGGAAGAGGCGTCGCGGTAGCGGCCGTGGCGCGAAAACCAGACAGCCGGCCAACTGTGCAGGGACCGGAGAGAACATGTAGTCTCCCGACGCATCTTCAGGTCGTCACGAATTTGTGCGTGCAGCCGCCGTGTTTGATCTCGAAACGGCCTCGGAGCGAGCCTGTCCGAATGGAGGGCGAGCCCCCGGGGCTCGAGTCTGTCGAGGGCGGCCACTTCCAGGGGCTCTATCTCCATGCGCGCATGGCGACGATTACTTCTACCCACGGGGGACCGTGAGCATTCCGTGTCACGCTGGCATCAGCCCGCCTGCTGCCCCGCCGCGGCCCGTTCGTCCAATTTGGGTAGCCCTTCCTTGCCGGGGACAGCGGCCGGTGTATGCAGGCCGGCCGGTATGGCCTTTCGGGGGGGCGGGACCTTAACCTTTGGGTGTAGGCAGACTGGCTCCTTTGAATGCGTTTTCGCTCGGGGGTTTTCTGATATTGTTCCCTCATGGTTCCGATATTGTTCTATAGTAATGTATCCGGAGCGTATGAATATATAAGATAATTTTCCATACTGACGATATAATCAAAGGTAATTTGAGTATAATATGTAGTAACTTCCGCTCCTTGTGCGCGATATCTTGCAGCGATTAAGTTTACGTGCGCTGTGAGTAGCTGCGTCATCTCAACCGACATGGTTTGCGGGGCGAGGTTAAGCGGATGGTCTCTGGTCCGGAATGCGGAACATCGAGGAGAGTGCCGATATGTCTTTGGTCAGCGGATCTGTCGAAGCGCCGGCGCCCCTGGGTGCGTCCGTCCGTCATGCGATGCCCTTGAATGCCGGCCTCGTCGGGCCTCTTTGCGCGTCCCCAGTTCTCGACCAGGAAGAGGGCGGGGCGGGCGTAGCGCCCCCAAGCAATTATCGCGGCACCGTGGCTCTGAGCATGCTCGACCGCATCGGCTGCGGCTATCTTGTCCTCGAGGACCGCCGGAAGATCGTCGAAGCCAACGCCACGGCCCGGCTGATCCTTGGCCGTGAGGCGGGCTCGGTTCAAGGCCTCGACCAACTGACGAGCGCCTTCAAGCGATTGATCGCGCGCGCGCCGAACCGCCCGTCACTCGGCCCGCTGACCTGGATCGTCATTTCGGACAAGGACGATGCGCCTCTCGTTCTCAATCAGGTCGCGGACGACATGCCGGACGGCACCAGCGTAGTGATGCTTCTCGATCTTGATGCTCATCTGGAGCCCAATCCCTTCATGCTTCAGCGCATGTTTGGCCTGACCATGGCCGAGACGCGCCTGGCGATTCAAATGGCGCGCGGCGATGTGCCGGCGGATGTCGCCCGCAGTCGGCGTCTCAGCCGAACCACCATTCGCTCCCAGCTGGCCTCGGTCTTCGCCAAGACGCAGACCAGGCGCCAGGCGGAGCTGGTCACGCTGCTTGCCCGTGTCGCGGTCCTGCCGTGAGGAGCGGGCTTGCTTCGGCGCGCCGCCTCGACCCGGAGCAACGCAGCGCCGGTATCGACAGGCTTGTCCGCTGGAAGCACTGGCGGGCTGTCGCCTGGTGCGCCTTCTCCCTCGTCGGCATTGCCTCGATCCTGCCCGGAAGCATCGAGTTCAGAACCCGGGCGCCACCCGAGCTGGAGCACGTGTTCGCCTATGCGATCACGGGCGGAATTTTCGCGGTGGTCTACGGGCGCAAGGG
>NZ_JBFTLD010000026.1:0-43222 GCF_056396265.1 Allobosea sp. 05T422_2
GCGCGAGCATGGCTGCCGCATGGAGCGTCTGTCCGGCGGCCAAAACGGGGGGCGAGGAAAGCTACACATCGCCTTGCCGTTCCCGATCTGGCCGGTACATGGCCAGCAGCTGCGGCAGCATGTCGTCGATGGCGACCGCCACTGCTGCGGGACCGCCGAGTTTCCCGTCCAGGGCGAGATGGGCGAAGCCGTGCACGAGCGACCAGGCTCCCATGGCCGCAAGCGCTACGTGCGGCGAGGAGACATCACGGCCGAGGCAGGCGGCCATGGCTCGCTCCAGCTCATGGCGTGCCGTCTCACCGACCAGCAACAGGCGCTCATTGCCGTCATCGAGACGGTCCTTGCGGAACATCAGGGCGAACCGGCCCGGGAATGCGACGGCGAACCGGACATAGCCGGTTCCTTGCCCGTGCAACCGCGCGAGCGGATCAGTGCCTCCTTCCGCCTCGCCTGCTCTCAGGAAGGCGACCAGCTCCTCGAAACCGCGAATGGCGACTTCCGTCAGGAGGCCGGAGACGCTGCCGAAATGATGCGCGGGCGCGCCTGCCGAAACGCCTGCGCGCCGTGCCGCCTCGCGCAGGCTGAACCCGTCAAGGCCGCGCTCGATCAGGATTCGGTCGGTGGCTGACACAAGCGCATCGCGCAGGTCGCCATGATGGTAGCCGCTCTTCGATGCCGGATTCATATCGCCTCTATCTTGACGGTGTTCAAATTATTGTCTACGCATCTGATCGCTGTTCAGATTAGCGAAATGCAAGAGGTTAGGCCATGGAAACCAGACACATCACGCGTCGGCTTGCAATCGCCGGCTCCGGATTGGGAATGGCCGTCGGTGCGGCGGCCGGCCTGGCCGGCGGCGCAATGCTCGGGGCCGCTGCGGCGGCACCGGCACCGGTCGTGCTGGATGGGCGCCGCCGCTTTGAAAACAAGGTCGTGCTCGTCACGGGAKGGACCTCCGGCATTGGCCGCGCGGCTGTGGAGGCCTTCGCTGCCGAAGGCGGAAAGGTCGCCTTCTGCGGTCGGCGCGAGGCGCTTGGCCAAGAGGTCGAGCGCAGCATCAAGGCAGCCGGCGGAGAGGCGCTCTATATCCGGGCCGACATCCGCAGGGAGGACGATGTCCGACGGTTCGTCGAGAGCTCCGTTACCCGATACGGCGGTTTGCACGTTGCCTTCAACAATGCCGGGATCACGCTTCAGAAGCCCCTGCATAGCTACGAGGCGGCGGAGTTCGACGACATTTTGAGCACCAACCTGCGCGGTGTGTTCCTGGCGATGAAGTACCAGATCCCGCACATGATGTCGGCGGGCGGCCAGATCGTCGTGACCTCGTCGACAGTGGCCACGACATGCCGGGAGAGCCAGTCGGCCTATGTCGCCAGCAAGGCGGCGTTGACGGGGCTCGTGCGCGCCGCGGCGCTCGACTATGTCAAACACGGCATCAGGGTGAACGCCCTTCTGCCGGGTACGACCGATACCGAACTGGTCCGCGGCGTTGCGGGCATGATGGCTGCGCCCGACGCCGTCTGGCAGATTGGCGGAGCGCAATGGGCCAAGGACAATATCCCGACCATGGGCCGCATGGCGACGGCGCGGGAAATGGCCGCTGTCGCGCTCGACCTGGCGGCCGCGACCCACCCTTATCTGACGGGGGCTTCGATCGTCGTCGACGGCGCGATGACGCTGCGGGCCTGAGGGAGTTGACGACGGGCGGTTGCAGCAAGCGGCCAGCCTCGCTACATACGCGGCACTCTTCCCGAAAGCCCCGGCGCGATCAGTCCGAAGCGGAGCCGCACATCCATGTCCCGTCAGTTCATCTACCATATGCGCGGCCTGTCGAAGACCTATCCGGGCGGCAAGCAGGTGCTGAAGGACATCCATCTGTCGTTCTACCCGGACGCCAAGATCGGTGTGCTCGGCGTCAACGGCGCCGGCAAGTCGACCCTGCTCAAGATCATGGCAGGCTATGACAAGGAATGGACCGGCGAGGCCTGGGTGGCCGAGGGCGCCCGGGTCGGCTACCTGCCGCAGGAGCCCAAGCTCGATGAGAGCCTGAATGTGCGCGACAACGTGATGCTCGGCGTCGCGCCGCAGAAGGCGATCCTCGACCGCTACAACGAGMTCGCGATGAACTATTCGGACGAGACCGCGGACGAGATGACCAAGCTCCAGGACGAGATCGAGGCCAAGGGCCTGTGGGATCTCGATTCCAAGGTCGACCAGGCGATGGACGCGTTGCGCTGCCCGCCCGACGACTGGCAGGTCTCGAAGCTCTCGGGCGGCGAACGCCGCCGTGTCGCGCTCTGCAAGCTGCTGCTCGAGCAGCCGGAACTGCTGCTGCTCGACGAACCGACCAACCATCTCGACGCCGAAACCACCGCCTGGCTCGAAGGCCATTTGCGGACCTATCCGGGCGCGATCCTGATCGTCACCCACGATCGCTACTTCCTCGACAATGTCACCAGCTGGATTCTCGAGCTCGATCGCGGCCAGGGCATTCCCTACGAGGGGAACTACTCCGCCTGGTCGGTGCAGAAGCAGAAGCGCCTCGCCCAGGAGGGCCGGGAGGACGTCTCGCGTCAGAAGACGCTGGAACGCGAGCAGGAATGGATTTCGGCTTCGCCTAAGGCGCGCCAGGCCAAGAGCAAGGCCCGCATCCAGCGCTATGACGAACTGGTGCAGAAGGCCTCGAACAAGGGGCCGGATACCGCGCAGATCGTCATCCCGATCGCCGAGCGCCTCGGCAACAATGTCGTCGATTTCGACAATCTGTCGAAGGGCTTCCAGGACAAGCTGCTGATCGACGGGTTGTCCTTCAAGCTGCCGCCGGGCGGCATCGTCGGCATCATCGGACCGAACGGCGCCGGCAAGACCACGCTGTTCCGGATGATCACCGGGCAGGAGAAGCCGGATTCCGGTTCGATCACCATCGGCGAGAGCGTCAAGCTCGGCTATGTCGACCAGAGCCGCGACTCGCTCGACGACAAGAAGAACGTCTGGGAGGAAATCTCAGGCGGCAACGACATCCTCTATCTCGGCAAGCGTGAGGTGAATTCGCGCGCCTATTGCTCGACTTTCAACTTCAAGGGCGGCGACCAGCAGAAGAAGGTCGGATCGCTCTCGGGCGGTGAGCGCAACCGCGTCCATCTTGCCAAGATGCTGAAATCGGGCGCGAACGTCCTGCTGCTCGACGAGCCGACCAACGATCTCGACGTCGACACRCTGCGCGCGCTCGAAGAGGCGCTGGAGGATTACGCCGGCTGCGCCGTGATCATCAGCCACGATCGCTGGTTCCTCGACCGTATCGCGACCCATATCCTCGCCTTCGAGGGCGACAGCCATGTCGAGTGGTTCGAGGGCAACTTTGCCGATTACGAGGAAGACAAGAAGCGCCGGCTGGGGATCGATTCCACGATCCCGAAGCGGATTCAGTACAAGAAGTTCTCGCGCTGATCTTCTGCACCTCGAAGACAAAAGGCCCGCGCTCCTAAAAGGGGGCGCGGGCCTTTCCATTGGGGCTGCCGATCTGGACGAGGCTCAGGCCTTGCCTTTCACCAGGATGTTCCCGTCGACCTGCTGGATGTCGCGCAGGCCGCAGAGCGCCATGGTGACGTCGAGCTCCTTGCGGATGATGTCGAGGCAGCGGGTCACGCCTTCCTMGCCCATGGCACCGAGGCCGTAAAGGAAGGCGCGGCCGATCATCACGCCGCGGGCGCCGAGCGCCACCGCCTTGATCACATCCTGTCCGGAGCGGATGCCGCCATCCATCAGGACTTCCATGCGGCCGCCGACCTGCTCGACGATGCCCGGTAGCGCCGCGATCGAAGAGACGGCGCCGTCGAGCTGGCGGCCGCCATGGTTCGAGACGATCAAAGCGTCGGCACCGCTTCTGGCAGCGAGCTCGGCATCCTCTGGATCGAGAATACCCTTCAGGATCAGTTTGCCGCCCCAGCGATCCTTGATCCACTTCACATCGTCCCAGCTTAGCGCCGGATCGAACTGTTCGGCCGTCCAGGAGGAGAGCGATGAGAGATCGCCGACGCCCTTGGCGTGGCCGACGATGTTTCCAAAGCTGCGGCGCTTGGTGCCGAGCATGCCAAGGCACCAGCGCGGCTTGGTCGCGAGGTTGATCAGATTGGCGATCGTCGGCTTCGGCGGGGCGGAGAGCCCGTTGCGGATATCCTTGTGGCGCTGGCCGAGGATCTGGAGGTCGAGCGTCAGGACCAGGGCCGAGCACTGCGCCGCCTTGGCACGATCGATCAGGCGAATGATGAAGTCGCGGTCCTTCATCACGTAGAGCTGGAACCAGAACGGTGCGTCGGTGTTCTCGGCGACATCCTCGATCGAGCAGATGCTCATGGTCGAGAGCGTGAAGGGGACGCCGGCCTTGGCTGCAGCGCGGGCGGCGAGGATTTCGCCGTCGGCGTGCTGCATTCCGGTGAGGCCGGTCGGGGCGAGTGCAACCGGCATCGTGGCGGCCTGGCCGGCCAGCGTGGTCGCCAGCGTGCGGTTGGTCATGTTGACGGCGACGCGCTGGCGCAGCTTGATGGCGGCGAAGTCGGCCTCGTTGGCGCGATAGGTGCCCTCGGTCCAGGCGCCGGAATCGGCGTAGTCGTAGAACATGCGCGGCACCCGGCGCTGGGCCAGGATGCGCAGGTCTTCGATGGTCAAGGGCTGGGACATGTCGGCTGGCTCCGCATTTTCGCTCCTGACCGCTCGGTCGCATGGAACCCTGCCGCAGGCAACCGCCCGCTACGTGACCCCGCTATACCGGCCGGGCTTATGATTGACTGCCAGGATCAGGTTGAGCACGGCAGCTCCCAGCAGCGAAATCAGCACTTTCTCCAGCGGCAGCATGAAGAGTGCACAGATGAGGATCAGCGCATCGATGCCAAGCTGAAACCAGCCGGCGCGGATATCGTGCTTCTCCTGCAGGTAGAGTGCGAGAATGTTGACGCCACCCAGCCCGGTGCGATGGCGAAACAGCGCAAGGACACCAAGACCGATCAGGCTGCCGCCGGCGACCGCGGCATAAACCGGGTCCACGGTTGCGATCGCCATCCAGCCGGGCGTGAACCAGGTGAAGAGCGAGACGAGCCCGACCGCGATGAAGGTCCGTAACGCGAAGCGCCAGCCCATGCGACGGACCGCGAGCCAATAGAATGGGAGGTTGATGGCGAAGAAGAGCAGGCCGAAATTGATCCCGGTRGCAAGCTGGAACAGCAATGCCAGCCCTGCCGCCCCGCTCGTGAGCAGGGTCGCCTTGCTGTAGAGGCTGATGCCGATGCTGACGAGCAATGTGCCGAGCAGCATGGCGAAGACGTCTTCGTAGAAACGATGGCGCTCGGTCGGTGGGGCTGAGGTCGCCGCGTCGCTCATGATGGATATCCGGCTGGGGTGAAGGGGCTTTGGTCGTCGGGCGCGACGATGCAACGGTTGAGCCACGCCGGTTGATCCTGTAGGGCCGGATCATCCCTACCGCCACCCTGCGAGATTTCCTCATGATTCTGCGGCTCGCCGCTGCGCTCTGCCTGACGCTCCTTGCCCATGCCGCGCCGGCACAGGACACCGTTGCCTGGAAAACCGGGCGCGAGGCGAAGCTCATCGAGACGCGCATCGAGGCGTTGCTCAAGACGATGACGCTCGACGAGAAGGTCGGTCAGCTGCATCTCTCGGGTCGTGGCGAGGGGTTCAACGCCGCACGCATCCGCGAAGGCCGGATGGGCGGGGTGATGAACTTCGTCGTGCCGCAGGAGGTTGCGGATGTCCAGAAAGCAGCGCGCGAGTCCCGGCTGAAGATCCCGCTGATCATCGGTCTCGATGCCGTCCACGGCTTCTCGACCTATTTTCCGCTTCCGCTTGGTCAGGCTTCGACCTGGAACCCGGAGCTGATCGAGGAGGCGGCCTATTGGACGGGGCGTGAAGCGCGCGCCGCCGGCATCCAATGGACCTTCGCGCCGATGGTCGACATCTCGCGTGATCCGCGTTGGGGCCGCGTCCTCGAGGGGGCGGGGGAAGACGCCTATTTCGGCTCCATTGTCGCTGCAGCGCGCACGCATGGCTATCAGCGCGGCGGCGTGGCGACGACCGTCAAGCATTTCGTCGGTTACGGTGCGGGCGAAGCCGGGCGTGACTACAACTCGACCTGGATCCCGACCAGCCAGCTCTTTGATCTCTACCTGCCGCCATTCAAGGCCTCGTTCGAGGCTGGTTCGATGACCGCTATGGCGGCGTTCAATGCGCTGAACGGCGTCCCGACCACCGCGCATGGCGGGCTGCTGACCGGGCTGCTGCGCCAGAACTGGGGATTCAAGGGTTTCGTTGTCTCGGATTTCGGCTCGATCACCGAACTCAGACTGCATGGCATTGCCAAGGACGATGCCGAGGCTGCGCGCAAGGCGCTGCTGGCCGGCATCGACATGGACATGATGGGTGACGTCTATGACAAGCACCTGGCGGCCGAGGTGAAGGCTGGTCGGGTCTCGGTGAAGATGCTCGACGAGGCGGTGCGCCGCGTGTTGCGCGTCAAATTCCACCTGGGCCTGTTCGAGCGGCCCGATGTCGACCCGGCCGCTGCCCCGGCTCTGATGCAGACGCAGGAGGCGCGCGAGGTCGCACTGCGCGCCGCGCGCGAAGGCATCATCCTACTCAAGAACGCCAACKAAACCCTGCCTGTTGCGTCTTCCGTCAAGCGGCTCGMGGTGATCGGCGCCATGGCCGTGCCGGAGGCCGAGCGGGTCTGGACCGATCCGGCCGGACTCGGACGGCGCGCCATCCAGTCCTTGCCCGACGCGTTGAAGGAGCGCGTCCAGGCCGGGGTCGAGGTCGTCTACGAGCCGGCTTTCACAAAGAACTGCGGCACGGAATTCGCGGACAAGGAGGCAGCGMTCCGCGCGGCTGCGGCGAGCGATCTCGTCATCGCCATGCTCGGCGAGGATTGCGAGTTCATCGGGGAGGGCGCCTCGCGCGCGAATCTCGGCCTGCCCGGTGTGCAGCAGGAGCTGCTCGAGGCACTCGTCGCGACGGGCAAGCCCGTCGTGCTGGTGCTGGCCACTGGCCGCCCGCTGGTCCTCACCTGGGCCGACGCCCATGTCGCCGCGATCATGCAGACCTTCCACGGCGGCACCGAGGGGCGCACGGCGATCGCCGAGGTCCTGACTGGAGCGGCGAATCCGGCGGGCCGCACGCCGATGAGCTATCCGCGCTCGGTCGGGCAGATCCCGATCTACTACAACCATCTCCCGACGGGGCGGCCGCAGAAGATCCGGCAGCGCTACGAGTCGATCTATATGGATGAGAAGAACGAGCCGCTTTATCCCTTCGGCTTCGGTCTTTCCTACTCTCGCTTCACCTATGCCAATCCGCGTGTCGACCGCTCGCGCATCGCGATCAATGGCATCGCAGAAATCTCGGTCGATGTGACCAATTCCGGCTCGCGCGACGGCCAGGAAGTGACGCAGCTTTATATCCGCCAGCCGGTCGCGACCCGGTCCCGACCGGTCCGCGAACTCAAGGGCTTCAACAAGCTCGCTATCAAGGCGGGCGAGACCAGGACCGTCAGTTTCAAGCTGGAGGCCCAGAAGCTGGGATACCACGACGACACCGGACGTTATGTTGTCGAGCCGGGTCTGTTCGAGGTTTATCTTGGCGGTTCCGCGTTGGCGGAGGCGAAGACACAGTTTGAGGTGATTAAGCCATAGTCATCGCCAGACGCTCCTGCTTGACGATTGGCCTCGACATCTTTGCATTTTCGGTCAATCCTCCTCTGGTCGGGCATTCGGATGCATGCATCCGAAGATCCGCAAGAAGCTGGCTTCAGGGGATGCGGCTATGGCGACCGGAACCGTGAAATGGTTCAATACTGAGAAGGGCTTCGGATTCATTCAGCCTTCAGATGGCGGCAAGGATGTGTTCGTACACATCACAGCCGTGAAAGAAGCGGGCCTGATGACTCTGACGGAAGGACAGAAAGTCTCGTTCGATCTGAAAACCGAACGCGGCAAAACGGCGGCAGGCTCGCTCCAGCTGCTCTGACCTCTCGGGCCTCGCGCGCTCATAGCGACCCTTGAAACGGCCGCTATGATGGGCGGTCGCGCGCGGCCCATTCACTGACGGGATGTGGGGCTGGCTCCAGATCTCGCAAGTGCCKGGGTGCATGGCACGGATGGCCGTGCGTGCGCTTACCGTGCGAAGTGCTTGGCGCCTGCCACGCAAAGTGCCACGCCGGCGCTAACGGCGACCATCGGCCAGCTCACGGCCTCATGCAGCAACAGAGCGGCGAGCATCAGCCCGAAGAAGGGCTGCAGCAATTGCAGCTGTCCGACGGCGGCGATACCGCCCTGTGCCAGGCCGCGATACCAGAACACGAACCCCACCAGCATGCTGAACACCGAGACATAGGCCAGGCCGATCCAGGCCGGCCGGCCGACATCGGCAAACGAGGCCGGAAGGGTCAACGCGCTGAGCGTGACCATGACCGGCAGGGAGAGCACCAGCGCCCAGGAAATCACCTGCCAGCCTCCGAGCTTTCGCGACAGTCGCGCTCCCTCGGCGTAACCGAGGCCGCAGATGATGACCGCGGCGAGCATCAGCAGATCTCCGACCGGGGAGGCGACAAAGCCCTGGGTCATCGCAAATCCGGCGACAAGAGCGCTGCCMAGGCAGGAGAACAGCCAGAAGACCGGGCGGGGACGTTCGCCGCCGCGCAGGACGCCGAAGCTCGCCGTTGCCAGCGGCAGAAGGCCAATGAAGACGATCGAGTGAGCCGAGCTGACATGTTTCAGCGCCAGCGCCGTCAGGAGCGGAAAGCCGACGACAACACTCAGCGCGACCACAATCAGCGGGAGAAGGTCGCTCCGTTGCGGTCGCGTTTGCCGGAAGGCGAGAAGCAGGCACAGGCCCAGCAGGCCGGCGATTGCGGCGCGTGCTGCGGTCAGGAAAACGGGGTCGAGATCGACCACGGCAACACGTGTTGCTGGCAGCGAAGCGCTGAAGATCAGCACGCCGAGAAAGCCGTTGATCCAACCGCTCATGCTCTTGTCCATCAGGAAGTCTCCGTTCGCGGCCTGCATTCGCCGGGATCTGCATCCTTTGCCAGAGACGGTGCATGACAGTTGGTGCAAACTGTCATGCTGCAAGAGGCAATACAATTAGGTGATTGCGTGACACTCCTGGACGATGACGGCACGCTTGTCGGGCGTGTCATGCAGGCTGTTCGCCAGCGCATGGCAAGGCGGGTGCTGGCTCCGGGGGCCAGGCTGCCCTCGATCCGCGCCTTTGCCGAAACGATGGGCGTCTCGAAGTCGACGGTGGTCGAGGCCTATGACCGGCTTGCCGCAGAGGGGGCGATCCGCTCGCGCCGCGGCTCGGGCTTCTATGTCGCGGGGCATCTGCCACCCCTGTCGCTGGCGGAGATCGGGCCGCGTCTCGACCGTGCAGTCGATCCGCTCTGGGTCTCGCGACAATCGCTGGAGGCCGGCGAGGATTTCCTGAAGCCCGGCTGCGGCTGGCTTCCCGCATCATGGCTGCCGGAGGAAAGCCTGCGCAGAACACTGCGATCGCTCTCACGCGCCGATGCCTCCACGTTGGCCGATTATGGCACGCCGCTCGGGCTGTTGCCGTTGCGCCATCTACTCGCCCGGCGCATGGCGGAGCATGGCATCGAGGCCGGGCCGGACCAGATCGTGCTGACCGAGTCCGGAACCCAGGCCATCGATCTGATCTGTCGCTTCCTGATCGAACCGGGTGATACGGTGGTGGTCGACGACCCCTGCTACTTCAACTTCCAGGCCCTGCTGCGGGCTCATCGAGCCAAGGTCGTCAGCGTTCCCTATACGCCGAACGGCCCCGATATCGTGCGCTTCGAACAGGTGCTCGCCGCGCATCGGCCACGGCTCTACGTCACTAATTCCGCGTTGCACAATCCAACGGGAGCCGTGCTGTCTCCCGTGATTGCGCATCGGCTGCTCAAATTGGCTGAGCAGTCAGGGTTGACGATCATCGAGGACGATATCTTTGCCGATTTCGAGTTGGAACCGGCGCCGCGGCTTGCCGCCTTCGATGGCCTCGATCGGGTCGTGCATATCGGCAGCTTCTCCAAGACGCTGTCGGCCTCGCTGCGATGTGGCTTCATCGCGGCGCGACGCGACTGGATCGAGGGGCTGACCGATCTCAAGATCGCCACGTCCTTCGGAGCCAGTCGGGTCTCGGCGGAGTTTTTACTGGGCGCCTTGAAGGATGGTACCTATCGCAAGCATATGGACGGGCTGCGTGGGCGGTTGGGGCGCGCCATGACGGAGACTTGCGCGCGGTTGAAGGCTATCGGAATCGAGCCGTGGATCGAGCCGCGTGCAGGCATGTTCCTGTGGTGTCGCCTGCCGGACGGGCTGGATGCCGCCGAGATCGCGCAGCGCGTGCTGGCGGAGAATATCGTCCTGGCCCCCGGAAATGCCTTCAGCGTGTCGCTAACGGCGGGACGATTCCTGCGCTTCAACGTCTCGCAATCGTCTGACCCGCGCATCTACACAGCGCTTGAAGCGGCGATGCGGCGCTGAGTGGTGCCAACATTGGCTGACAGGGGGGCGGGATCTCGCTGGCGCKAGGAAGGTGCTTGCTCTTTCTCCTCTTTTGACATAAAGATATCTTTATATGTTTTTCTGAATTTCGAAGGCTGATCCTTTGCGCCAACCCACGACGCTGTCCTCGTCATCCTTGCTTGCGGGCCTGCGCGCGGCCGGCGAGGAGACACGGCTGCGCATCCTGGCTCTGTTGGCGGAGGGCGAGCTCTCCGTTTCGGATCTGACAGATATTCTCGGGCAGTCTCAGCCCCGCATTTCCCGCCATCTCAAGCTCCTCGCCGAGGCCGGGCTGGTTCGTCGCTATCGTGAGGGGGCATGGGCCTTCTTCCGGCTCGACGAAGCGGGAGCGGGCGGCGCCTTCGCGGCCTCCCTGGCTGCGTGGCTCGATCGGGCGGATCCTGAACTCGCCGCGGACCGCGAGAGGCTCGCTGCCGTTCGCTCCACGCGCGCCGAGGCGGCGCAGTCCTATTTCGCCAGCGTGGCTCGGGACTGGGACCGGCTGCGGTCGCTGCATGTCCCCGACGATGCTGTCGAGGCGGCCGTCGAGGCGGCTGCCGGGGAGGGCTCTTCCGGCGCGATGCTCGACCTCGGCACGGGGACGGGCCGGATGCTGGAGCGGATCGCCCCAAAATTCGGCCGTGCCATCGGTGTCGATGCCAGCCATGCCATGCTCGCCGTGGCGCGCGCCAATCTCGAGAAGGCCGGGCTGTCCCGGGTTGAGCTGCGACAGGGCGATATTCACGCCTTGCCTTTCGCACGCGGGGCCTTCGATCTGGTGATCATCCATCAGGTTCTGCATTTCCTCGATGACCCCGGCCGCGCACTGCGCGAGGCGGCCGCGATGCTCGCCCCCGGCGGCCGGCTGATCGTGGTCGATTTCGCGCCGCACGAGATGGAGTTCCTGCGAACCGAGCACGCGCATCGCCGGCTCGGTTTCTCGCGGGCCCAGATCGCCGGCTGGTTCGCGGAGGCAGGATTGAGCTGCGATCTCTCCGAAGAGGTKACCTCGGCCGAGGGGGCGTCCGGCCAACTCTCCGTGATGCTCTGGCGTGGACGTGACCGGCGCGTGCAGGGGGATTTCCCGCTGCGTCAGAATTCCAGTTTCGAGGTGGCCTGATGAATGCGTTTCGCCCCAGCCGGCACGGCACCCGCCGGCCCAGCGTCTCTTTCGAGTTCTTTCCTCCGAAGACAGCGGAGATGGAGACGACACTCTGGGAGAGCGTGCACCGTCTCGAGCCGCTTGGACCCACCTTCGTGTCGGTGACCTATGGTGCCGGCGGTTCGACGCGAGAACGCACCCACAACACCGTCAAGCGCATGGTTGACGAGACCCGGCTGAAGCCGGCGGCGCACCTGACCTGCGTTTCCGCCACCTGCGCCGAGGTCGACGACGTGATCCGCTCCTATTGGGCGGCCGGCGTGCGCCATATCGTGGCGCTGCGCGGTGACCCGGCCGGTGGACTGGGAACGGTCTACGAGCCGCACCCGCAGGGCTATCACCAGACCTCTGATCTGGTCGCCGGGATCCGGCGCGCCGCCGATTTCGAGGTGACAGTCTCGGCCTATCCCGAAAAGCATCCGGAAGCGGCCTCGCTCGATGCCGATATCGATGCCCTGAAGAAGAAGGTCGATGCCGGTGCGACCCGGGCGATCACTCAGTTCTTCTTCGATAACGACGTCTATTTCCGCTATCTCGACAAGGTCAGGGCTCGGGGGATCGATATCCCGATCCTGCCCGGAATCGTCCCCGTCCTGAATTTCAAGCAGACGGCGAGCTTCGCCACCAAGACGGGCGCGAGCGTGCCGCAATGGCTGGCCGATCGGTTCGAGGGCCTGGAAGACGACGCCGCGACGCGCCGGCTCGTGGCGGCTGCGGTTTGCGCCGAGCAGGTGCTCGACCTGATCGACCGTGGCGTCTCCGACCTGCATTTCTACACGATGAACAAGGCCGACCTGGTCTATGCGATCTGCCATCTTGTCGGCTTGAAGCCCGACAGGGCCGCGCCGCAGCAGGCGGCCGCGGAGTAGCGTGCCAGCCGTCATTGGGAGCAAAGCGATCCAGCCTGTCTTCAGTGGCCTCTGGATTGCTCCGTCGCTTTGCTCCTCGCAATGACGGGAAGACCATACGAGCAGAGTTTCATGACGAAGGCGTTCGCGATGTCAGACTACAATCCCAGCCAGGTCGATGGCATCGAGATCGAGCGCGCGCTTCGCCAGTCCGCGTCCGAGCGCATCCTCGTGCTCGACGGTGCGATGGGGACGCAGATCCAGAACCTGAAGCTCTCGGAAGCAGAGTTTCGCGGCGAGCGCTTCAAGGGCTGGAACCACGATCTCAAGGGCAATAACGACCTGCTGGTCCTGACCCAGCCGGACGCCATTCGCGAAATCCACCTCGCCTATTTCCAGGCGGGTGCCGATATCGTCGAAACCAACACGTTTTCGTCGACGCAGATCGCCCAGGCCGATTACGGCATGGAGGCGCTCGCCTATGAGCTGAACGTCGCCTCGGCGAAGCTCGCGCGCGAAGCGGCCGCTCTCGCTCAGAAGGTCGATGGGCGCCGTCGTTTCGTTGCCGGCGCGATTGGGCCGACGAACCGTACGCTTTCGATCTCGCCGGATGTGAACAATCCGGGTTTCCGCGCGGTGACCTTCGATCAGGTGCGCGAATCCTATGCCGAACAGGTGCGTGGCCTGATCGATGGCGGCTCCGAGCTGATACTGGTCGAGACCATTTTCGACACGCTCAATGCCAAGGCTGCGATCGTTGCGATCGAGGAGGTCTATCGCGAGAAGGGCCTGCGCCTGCCGGTGATGATCTCCGGCACGATCACCGACCTTTCGGGGCGCACGCTCTCGGGCCAGACCACGGAGGCGTTCTGGAATGCGATCCGCCATGCCGCGCCGCTGACGGTTGGTCTCAACTGTGCGCTCGGCGCGCGCGAGATGCGGGCGCATATCAAGGATCTGTCGCGCGTTGCCGATACGCTGATCTGCGCCTATCCGAATGCCGGCCTGCCCAATGAATTCGGCATGTATGACGAAAGCCCCGAAGCGACGGCCGGAATGCTCGCTGAGTTCGCCGATGCCGGGCTCGTCAATGTCGTCGGCGGCTGCTGCGGCACCACGCCCGGCCATATCCGCGCGATTGCGGAAGCCGTCGCGGGCAAGCCGCCGCGCGCCGTGCCGGAGATCAAGCGCTATCTGCGGCTGGCTGGGCTCGAGCCTTTCACGCTCGACGAGACCATTCCTTTCGTCAATGTCGGCGAGCGCACCAACGTCACCGGCTCGGCCCGCTTCCGCAAGCTGGTCAAGGAAGGCGACTTCGCCGCAGCGTTGGATGTGGCACGCGACCAGGTCGCCAATGGCGCGCAGGTCATCGACATCAACATGGACGAAGGCCTGCTCGATTCCGAGAAGGCCATGACCGAGTTCTGCAATCTGATCGCTTCGGAGCCGGACATCTCCCGCGTGCCGATCATGGTCGACTCGTCGAAGTTCCACGTCATCGAAGCCGGCCTGAAGACGATCCAGGGCAAGCCGATCGTCAATTCGATCTCGMTGAAGGAAGGCGAGGAGGCTTTCCTCGATCACGCCCGTATCTGCCGCAACTACGGCGCGGCGGTGGTGGTGATGGCCTTCGACGAAACCGGCCAGGCCGACACCTTCGAACGCAAGATCGAGATCTGTACGCGGGCCTACAAGCTCTTGACCGAGCAGATCGGCTTCCCGCCCGAGGATATCATCTTCGATCCCAACATCTTTGCCGTCGCGACCGGCATCGAGGAGCACGACAACTACGGCAACGACTTCATCGAGGCGACCAGGGCGATCCGCGAGACCCTGCCGCATGCCCATATCTCGGGCGGCGTCTCGAACCTGTCCTTCTCGTTCCGCGGCAACGAGAAGGTCCGCGAAGCGATGCATTCGGTGTTCCTGTACCATTGCATCAAGGCCGGCATGGACATGGGCATCGTCAATGCGGGCCAGCTCGGCTCCTATGACGACCTTGATCCCGAACTGCGCGAGCTCTGCGAGGATGTCGTCCTCAACCGTCGCAAGGATTCKACCGAGCGACTGCTCGATGCCGCCCCGCGCTTCAAGGGCGACGGTTCGGTTTCGATTTCCGGCAAGGACATGGCCTGGCGCGATAACCCGGTCGCAAAGCGGCTGGAATACGCGCTGGTCAACGGCATCACCGCCTTCATCGACACCGATGTCGAGGAGGCCCGCGCCGCAGCCGAGAAGCCGCTCCATGTCATCGAAGGGCCGCTGATGGCCGGCATGAACGTGGTCGGTGACCTGTTCGGCGCCGGCAAGATGTTCCTGCCGCAGGTGGTGAAATCGGCCCGCGTGATGAAGCAGGCGGTGGCCTATCTCATGCCCTATATGGAGGAGGAGAAGCGCCTGAACGGTGGTTCCGAGCGTTCGGCCGCCGGCAAGGTGTTGATGGCGACGGTGAAGGGCGATGTCCATGACATCGGCAAGAACATCGTCGGCGTCGTGCTCCAGTGCAATAACTACGAGGTCATCGACCTCGGCGTGATGGTGCCGACGCAGAAGATCCTCGATGTCGCGCGCAAGGAGAAGGTCGACATCATCGGCCTCTCGGGCCTGATCACGCCTTCCCTCGACGAGATGGTCACCGTCGCCTCCGAGATGGAGCGCGAGGGTTTCGACATTCCGCTCCTGATCGGCGGCGCAACGACCAGCCGCGTGCATACGGCGGTGAAGATCCACCCGGCCTATAGCCAGGGGCAGACGGTCTATGTCACCGACGCATCGCGCGCCGTCGGCGTCGTCTCGAGCCTGCTCTCGCAGGACCAAAAGCCGGCTTATATCGAGGGCGTCAGGGGCGAGTACGCCAAGGTCGCCGCCGCCCATCGCCGCTCCGAGGCCGACAAGCAGCGCCTGCCGCTGGTGAAGGCGCGGACGAATGCCTTCAAGGCGGATTGGGCGAACTACACCCCACCAAAGCCGAGCTTCCTCGGCACGCGCGTGTTCCGGACCTATGACATCGCCGATCTCGTGCCGGTGATCGACTGGACGCCGTTCTTCCAGACCTGGGAGATGAAGGGACGCTTCCCTGCGATCTTGCAGGACGAGAAGCAGGGCGAGGCGGCACGCGCGCTCTGGGACGATGCGCAGGCGATGCTGAAGCGCATCGTCGAGGAGCGCTGGTTCAATCCCAAGGCGGTGATCGGCTTATGGCCTGCCAACGCCGTCGGGGACGATATCCGGCTCTATACCGGGGAGAGCCGCCAGGACACGCTGGCGACCTTCCACGGCTTGCGTCAGCAGCTTTCGAAGCGCGACGGCAAGCCCAACATGTGCATTTCGGACTTCGTCGCGCCCGATGGCATCGAGCGGCCTGACTATATCGGCGCCTTTGTGGTGACCGCGGGAGCGGAGGAGGAACGCATCTCCGAGAAATTCGCCCGCGACAACGACGATTACCGCTCGATCATGGTCAAGGCGCTGGCCGACCGCTTCGCCGAGGCGATGGCCGAACGCATGCACCAGCTCGTTCGCACGCAGTTCTGGGGTTATGCCCCCGACGAGAATCTCGCCAATGAAGATTTGATCCGCGAGGAATATCGCGGCATCCGGCCGGCGCCGGGGTATCCGGCCCAGCCCGATCACACCGAGAAGGAAACGCTGTTCGAGTTGCTGCAGGCCGAGCGGCGGGTCGGCGTGAAGCTGACCGAGAGCTTTGCGATGTGGCCGGGCTCCTCGGTTTCAGGACTCTATCTGTCGCACCCGGACGCCTATTATTTCGGTGTCGCCAAGGTTGAGCGCGACCAGGTCGAGGATTACGCGGCGCGCAAGGGCATGGCGATACAAGAGGTCGAGCGCTGGCTTGCGCCGATCCTCAACTACGAGCCCAGCGCCTATCGGCTCGAGGCCGCCGAGTGATGCTGCGGGCGGCTATCCCGGCCGATCTGCCGCGCATCGGCGTGATCCGGCAGGCCGTGAAGGAGAATGTGCTCCGCGACCCTTCCAAGGTCAGCGATGAGGAGGTCGCCTGGTATATGGAGCAGGCCATCTTTCTCGTCAGCGAGGAGGGCGGCGAGGTTATCGGCTTCACCTGCGCCAACCACCAGACGGCTCTCATCTGGGCGCTCTTCATCGCTCCCGATCACGAAGGGCACGGCCATGGTCGCGCACTCCTGGATGCGGCGCTGGAGCGGCTTGCGGAGAAGGGGCACCGGCAAGCATACCTGACGACAGGCGCGACGACCCGTGCTGCGCGTTTCTACCGCCAGCATGGCTGGCGCGACATGGGCCTTGCGCTCGACGGCCAGGCCGTCTTCGTCAAGCCGCTCGGACCGGTCTAGGCTTGCTTCGCTCCGGCGCTAACGTGGTGGCGTCGGCGCTTTAACCCGAGGCGGCCGAACTTGGTGACGGGAGCGCCGCCGATCGCTAGCCCCCGATCGCCACCTCGCGGACCGCATGGTCAGGGAGACGACGCCGCCAGATCGACGTGAAAAACCTTGGCGATGATCTGCCAACGCCCGTCGAGCCGGACGACGCTGAGCAGGTCGGTGAAGGATTTTGGCCCGATGGCGCATGCGACGCGGGCGAGCGCGGTCACTGGCCCGGCAAATTCGATGGAAAGGATGCGGTCCTGCCGCGCCTCGCCCCGGCTGGCCGGGGAGGGGCGCTTTGCGACCATGGGCAGATAGGCGTCCATGGTCAGATGGATGAGACTGCCATTGCTGGCGCAGGCATAGATCGCCTGCGGATGGAAGACCCCGGCGAGCTTGCCGGCATCGCTGTGATAGAGGCCATCGAAATAGCGCGTCAGGACCTCGACGATTTCGGCAAAGCGGGCATCCATCGCAGGCGTCTCCTTCAGATCAGGCCTTCGGCCTGCATCGCCTGGCGCACGGTGTTGCGGCCGGTCAGACGCTGCATGAAGGCCTGGAGTTTCGGCCAGGCATCGAGCGCAACGCCGGTATGGTTCGCCCAGTTCGTGACGACKAAGAGATAGGCGTCGGCGACGCTGAAGGTCTCGCCGAGAAGGTAGGGACGCCCGTCCGAGAGCTTCTGCTCGACGTCGCCAAAGCGGCGGGCGACCTTCTCCTTCGCTTCACGCCTGGCATCGTCGCCAATCGTGGTGCTGAACAGCGGGCCGAAGGCCTTGTGCAACTCGGAAGCGATGAAATTGAGCTCCTCCTGCAGCCGTGCGCGCGCCAGCGTTCCGGCCTTTGGCGCGAGCTCCGCCTCGGGCTTAAGGTCCGCGATATACTGGACGATCGCCGCGCCTTCGGTCAGCACCTCGCCGCTGTCGAGCTGCAACGCCGGTACGTAGCCGCGCGGATTGACCGTTGTGAAATCGGCGCCGGTCTCGGTCGTTCTGGTCTTGGTGTCGACCTTCTCCAGGGTGAATGGCAGGCCGGCTTCGCGCAGCGCGATGTGGGGCGAGAGCGAGCAGGCGCCGGGGGCGTAGTAGAGCTTCATGGTGTGCGTCTCCGTGTTGACCGGTGACCACAGGGGTAGGCAGGGCGATAACTTCTGTATACCCAGTAACTTGTCGTTACCGCATTTTCCGGTATCATTCCGGTAACCGGAGACAGCCTCGCATGGCGTTGAAGATACGGAAGAATCGGGCGAAAATTCCGCCGCCGACCTGCGCCGTCGGCACCTGCATGCAGGTTCTGGGCAAGGCCTGGACGCCGAATGTGATCTGGTATCTGAGCGCTGGTCCCCGTCGCTTCGGCGAGCTGCGCCATGACATGCCCCTGATCTCGGCCAAGATGTTGAGCGAGCGCCTGCGCGATCTCGAAAGCCGCGGCATCATCGAGCGGCGCGTGCTGCCGAGCTCGCCACCATCAGCCGAATATGGGCTGACGGGTCTCGGGTTGGAGCTGATGCCGGCGATCGAGGCGATCGTCGCGGTCGGGCAGCGTCTGAAGGAACGCATGGGGCAGGCGGCTGAAGCCGCCTGAAACGCTTCAGCCGGCGCGAAGCGCTCTCATATCCGCGAGCGCGCCCTGCATCGCATTCGCGCTGGGCTGTCCCTGCAATGGCTCGCCGAAGAGATGCAACCGATTGCGGCCTGAGGCTTTGGCGACATAGAGCGCAGAATCGGCTTCGGCGAAGCTCCGGTCAGGATCATGGTGTCGGCCCGGGAGCAGCATCGTCGCACCGATCGAGGCACTGATCTCGATCAACCGACCGTTCCAGGTGACGGGGCGCGCCAGCGCCGCGAGGGCCTGGTTCAGCCGGTGCAGGATATGGGACGAGCCGGCGGTCGAGCAGATCAGCAGCGCGAATTCGTCCCCGCCGATGCGGGCGATCGTCAACGCGTCGCTCAGCGTGGCCTCCAACCGCAGGGCCACTTGCCGCAAACATTCATCGCCGGCGGCGTGGCCGAGATGGTCATTAATCGGCTTGAACATGTCGAGATCGATGAGGGCGAGTGCGCCCACGGCGCAGCCGTCAGCCGGAATGCGCCGCAGCTCGGCTAGCTGCGCCTCGAACGCCCGGCGGTTGGCGAGGCCGGTGAGCGGGTCGCTATAGGCGAGCTGACGCAAGCCCTGCCACATCTGCTTCTCGCCGGTAATGTCCTGCTTGGCCCCATAGATGCGCCAGGGGCGCCCCTGCTTGTGCGTGATATCGGCACTCAGGCGCATCCAGCGGCTGCTCCCTCCGGCGGTCGTGATCCTGGCATCGAGGACAAAGCCCTTGCCGGTGCGGACCATCGTGGCGCGAAGGCGCTCCATCTCGGTGCGGGAATCGTTCGTGTAGAGTTCGACCGTAGATGGGCGGTGCAGGGTCGAGCCACGCGGCAGGCCGAAGAGATCGTAGACACCGGCTGTCCAGCTGAGTTGTTGGGTGGCGAGTTCGCATTCCCAGGCGCCGATACCGGCCAATAATGTGGCCTGATCGTAGAGGCGTCGGGCTTCGGCGTCTTGCAGCGACATGGGTTTCAGGTCTCGGCTTACGCGCCAAGCAACCAGCTTTGCGCGTTCGGCTGCGATACAATCGACGCTAKGCGATGATGATTAACGGGGTYTTGCAGCTGCGGGGATTCGCTTTTGCGCTATTCCCGCCGCAGAGCTTCGATCGGGTCGAGGCGCGCCGCCTGCCGCGCCGGATAGAAACCGAAGAAGACGCCGATCATCCCGGAGACGCCGACCGCGATCAGGATCGTCTCGATCGAGATGACCGAGGGCCAATTGGCGATGCGGGCGATGGTGAGAGCCGCACCGACGCCAAGTGCGATGCCGACGGCGCCGCCGATGGTCGCGAGCGTCGTGGCCTCGATCAGGAACTGGGCGAGCACGTCGCGCTGACGCGCACCCACGGCAAGCCGCAAGCCGATCTCGCGGGTCCTCTCGGTCACCGAGACCAGCATGATGTTCATGATGCCGATGCCGCCCACCAGCAGCGAAACGGCGGCGACGGCGGCGAGCAGCCAGGAGAGGGTGGTGGCGGCGGCCGTCGCGGTATTGGCGATCTCGGTCAGGTTGCGGACGATGAAATCGTCGTCCTGATCTTCGGGAAGCCTGTGGCGCTGGCGTAGCAGAGCAGTCGTGTCCGCGATGCCGGGAGCGATTGCGTCTTCGCTGGCAAATTTCACCATGATGGTCTGGACTGAACGATCGCGGGCATAGTTGCGGCCGATGATCCGGCGCCGACCGGTGTCCAGCGGCACAAAGATGAYGTCGTCCTGATCCTGTCCGAGGGCCGACTGGCCCTTGGGCGCCATCACGCCGATGACCTTGAACGGCACATTGCGGATGCGGAACATCTGGTCGAGTGGATCCTGCTCGCCGAAGAGGTTCTTGGCGACGGTCTGGCCGATGACGGCGACGATCTCACCGCGCCGCAACTCCTCCGGCTCGAACAGCCGGCCCTCGGTCACGCTCCATTCGCGCGCGGTGAAGAAATCGAGATCGGTCGCCGTGATCTGTGTCGACCAGTTGGTGCCGGCGTAGACGGCCTGGGCACGCGTGACGATGACGGGCGCTGCAGCAGTAACGTTCTCGACCTCGGCAAGGACGGCGCGGGCATCCTCGTCTGTCAGAGTCGAAGAGGCCCCCGCGCCCAGCCTGACACCCCCTTGCGTGACGTTGCCGGACTGGATGATGGCGAGATTCGCGCCGAGCGACTTGATCTGCCCGGTGACGCGTTCGCGCGCGCCGGAGCCGATCGCGACCATGGCGATGACGGCGGCTACGCCAATGATGATGCCGAGCATCGTCAGGGCCGAGCGCAGCGCGTTGGCGCCGATGGCGGAGAGAGCCGAGCGGATGGCTTCCCAAAGGCTCATGCCGCAACCTCGGCTGTCGGCGGCGCCTGGTCGAGTGCTGCCAGGGCGGCACGTGCGTCGGCGGGCTCCTGTCGCTGATCGGAAAGGATGTGCCCGTCACGGAAGCGAATGACGCGCCGCGCATGGCGCGCGACCTCGGCGTCGTGGGTGACGATGACGACGGTCACGCCTTCGTGGTTCAGGTCCTGGAACAGCGCCAGGATTTCAAGCGCGGTCCGGCTGTCGAGTGCGCCGGTCGGCTCGTCGGCGAGCAGAAGACGCGGTTCGTTCACCAGGGCGCGAGCGATGGCGACACGCTGCTGCTGGCCGCCGGACAGCTGCATCGGCCGGTGATGAGCACGCTCCGCCAGCCCGACGCGTCCAAGCGCGGCAAGTGCCTTCTCGCGGCGTATCTTGCGGTCGCGACCGGCATAGACCATGGGGAGTTCGACATTGGCACAGGCGTCGACCCGAGGCAGCAGGTTGAACTGCTGGAAGACGAAGCCGAGCTTGCGGTTGCGCAGCTCGGCCAGACCATCGCTCGACAAGGTTTCGACTGCGACCCCATCGAGCCGGTAATGGCCGCCGGTCGGCCGGTCCAGGCAGCCGATCAGGTTCATGAACGTGGATTTTCCCGAGCCGGAGGGGCCCATCACTGCGACCAGATCGCCGGCCTCGATCTCAAGCGACACCCGGTCGAGCGCGATCACGCTGCCGGAATCGAGGCTATAGATCCGGCTGAGTTCATGCACTTCGATCAGGGCCATGAGGCTGCCTTCAGAACAGACGCGGTCCGCGTACCGGTGGGCGGCCGGCGGGTTCAGCTGCGGCAGCGCTGCGCGGGCCGCCGCCGACGAGGACCTGCATGCCTTCCTTGAGGTCGCTGGAGACGATCTCGGTATAGGCGCCGTCGGTCGGGCCGAGCATAAGTTGGATCACCTTGGGCTGGCCCTCGCCATCGAGCACATAGACGCGTCCGGGAACTCCCCTTTGCGAGGAAGCGCGGCCTTCCTCCATCATGGCCTCGAACTTGGCGCGGCGTTCCGGATCGAGAGCGGCCGAGATCTTCGTGCGCATTTCGCTGCGAGCGGCGCGGAAGGCGGCGCGACGCTCGTCCTCGGAGAGGCCGGCCAACGCGGCACGACCGGGACCGCGGCGCTCCTCGAGGATGGCGGTGATCGCCTGCTTCTGTTCGGCAGTCGGCTGCAGCTCTGTTTCGAGGCGCTCGCGCAGCGCGGTGACGGCGCGGGCGCCACCGCGTCCGGCCTGCGGGCTTCCCGATGGGGATGCGGCGGCGCCTGCTGGTCCCGCCGCCTGACCGGGCGGGCGGAAGCGCAAGGCTGCATTGGGGACACGCAATGCGTTGCTGCGGTCTTCCGTAACCACCTGAATATTGGCCGTCATGCCCGGTAGCAGTGCCATGTCGCGGTTCTCGACGCGCACGACTCCGGTATAGGTGACGACGTTCTGGATGGTCTGCGCACCCAGTCGCACCATGTTGACGCGACCTTCGAAGGTGCGGTTCGGATAGGCGTTGACCGTGAAGGAGACGGGCTGGCCAGGCTGGAGGCGGCCCACATCGGCCTCGTCGATATTGGCGTAGATGTCGATCTCACGCAGATCCTGCGCGATCTGGAACAGGACGGGCGCGGAGAGCGAGGCGGCGACGGTCTGACCGAGGTCGACCTGGCGCTGCACCACGACGCCGTCGACCGGCGAACGGATATCGGTTCGCTCGAGATCGATCAGGATGTCCTTGAGCTTGGCCTCACGACTGGCGATCAGGGCCTCGCCGGACTGAAGCTGTCCCTCCGCCAGCAGGATGTCGGCGTCGAGCCCGTTGAGTTCGGCCTTGGCCGAGGAGATCTGCGCCTCGGTCGAGGCGAGCGTGGCGGTCTGGATCTCGACCTGGGTTCGGGCGTTGTCCAGGTTCTGCTGCGAGCCGGTGTTGCGGTTGAAAAGCTCGTTCTGCCGGTCGAACGTGCGTTTTGCATCGGCCAATTGGGCGGCGACGCGATCGCGCTGTGCTTCAAGGTCCTTGACGGTTGAATTGGCCTTGAGACGGCTCGACTTGGCGCGGTCGAGCTGGGCGCGCTTGACGATAAGGTCAGCCTTGCCTTGGGCGAGATCGGCGGCGGCGGCATCGCGCCGCGTCCGGATCTGGTCGCTGTTGAGCCGGGCTACCACCTGGCCGGCCTTCACCTGCGAATTGTAGTCCGCAAGGATCTCGACGATCTGGCCCGACAGCATCGAGCCGACCAGGACGGTGGTCATCGGGGTCAATGTGCCGGTGGCGCGAACGGCTGCGGTGATCTGGCCCCGATCAATCGATGCCGTACGATAGGCGACGTCACTGGCTGCTCCCCCCGTAGGGCGGATTGCCCAATAGCCTGCTGCTGCGGCGGTCAGACCAAGGCCGGCAGCGATCACCAGTTTGCGCAAGTCGTTGTCCCCGTCATCCGGCGCAGCCGGACACATTTCGCAAGGGGGGAACGATGCCAGAAAGCGAACACGCAGGCGAGTTAACTTACTGCAATGTTGGCGTATGCCCGCGCCCAGCTCCCGGGCTCACGCCATCCGCGCGCGCCGCGTCATCGCCACCAGGTCGCGCAGTGTCGTGATCGTCGATGCATCGGCGACACCGTCGACCTTTTCCTGCCGCCAATGGCGTTGAAAGGCTGCGACGACGGCTTCGAATTTCTCGTCGTAGATGCCGTCGACCGTGACGCCATAGCCGAGCATGGCAAACATCGCCTGCAGCGCCTCGACCGGCTGGCCGCTCTCGCCCCGCGCAAAGAAGCGACCGCTACGGATCGGGGCTGGCTCGGACCAGATGCCGACGCCGCCCTCCGCGAATTGCCGCCATGGGAATTTCTCACCGGGGTCGATCTTCCGGCCCGGTGCGATGTCGGAATGGGCAAGGACGCGCTCGGGTGGAATGCTCCAGCGCTCGCAGATGTCGCGGCTCAGATTGAGTGTGGCAATCACCTGTTCCGACGTGAAATCGGGCATGCCGCCGGGATGGCCGGGATTGGCGATCTCGATGCCGATCGAACAGGAGTTGATATCGGTCTCGCCGGCCCAATGCGAAGCGCCGGCATGCCAGGCRCGGCGGCCTTCGGGGACGAGCTGCAGCACGTGGCCGTTCTCGAAGACAAAATAATGCGAGGAAACCTGCGAGACCGGGTTGCAGAGCCATTGCAGCGCTGCGCCTGCGTCGCTCATGCCGGTGTAGTGCAGGATCAGCATGTCGGGGCGTCGGAGGGCACCGAGCGCGTCCTTGCGCTCGCCGTGGTTCGGCGAGGGAAAGATCTTCGCGGCAAAGCGGCTGTCAGGAGTGGCGGCGAGGCTCATGCGGGCTCCGGAAGTCTGGCGGTGCCGAGGCCTCGCTCCGTCTCGATCAGATCCCAGGCAGCATTGATGGCAGCGAGGCGGCGCGTGGCGATTGCGATCGCTTCCTCGGGCAGCCCGCGTGCGATCTCGCGGTCGGGGTGGTTTTCGGCGACGAGGCGGCGGTAATGCTGTTTCAGCTGGGCATCGCTCATCTCCCGGCTGGCGCCGAGCACGAGGTAAGGATCGTCCGGCCGACGCATGTGGCGCGCTTYGATGCGGGCAAAGCCGGCGGCGTTGATCGAGAAGATCTCGGCCACATGGCGCAGATAGGCATGCTCGGCCTCGTGGATCGCGCCATCGGCCGCCGCAATCAGGAAGAGCCCGTCGAGCACGTCTTCCAGCAGCGCCGGCTCATCCTTGAAGCTCTCGGCGATCTGCGTAGCGTAGGCCTCGAAGCCGGCGCTTGTCTGCTTGGCGAGATCGAACAGGCTCTCGATCCGTGCCTCCTGCTCAGGAGGCACGGTCACGATGCGCCGGAAGGCCGCGATCTCGTCGCGGGTGACGACACCGTCGGAGCGGGCCATCTTCGCGGAGAGGGCAACCAGTCCGGTCGTGAAAATCAGCTCGCGCGGCGCGGGGCCGAAGGGCGCTCCCTCGCGATCGACCAGGACGTGGCCGGCAAGCGCACCAACCAGCGCGCCGAGCGGGCCGCCCAGCGCCAGTCCAAGACCGCCGCCACCGAGCGCGCCCCAAAAAGACGAAACCATCGTTCAGGCAACTCCCGATTCAGCCCCGCGCGCAGTTTGCCCGGTCCAGCCGGGGCATCCAAGCCCGGTCCGACGAAAACCACCGCGATGCGCCAGATGAGGCGACCCGGGGCATGGCGGTTGTCGCGCAGACGGGTGCGCCAGCACACGCTCGGGGGCTCTTCCGGCGCGCGCGCGATCCTCCGGGGGGTGAAAAATGAGGATAAATACGGCTTCCGGCCCGGAATACGTCAGCAATGGGGCAATGGTTTGATTCGGCTCGCCCCGGTTGCGAACGCTTTGGCAGCGTGTTCGCGGCATCGGATAATACACGGAGTATACCTCTATCGTAGTAAAGGCATTAATAAAAACCGGGGGCGAGTATAGCTTAGATTCGCGCTGCCTGGCGTCAGATTATCAACACATTCTCAGATCAGTTCGGTCTCCCCATCAAACGCCTTTCTGATGGATGGGGTCCACAAAAGATGAAATATACCTCCAGCGGTGCAGCTGCCGCGCTCGTGATTTGCCTCGCCTCTTTGCAGTCTGCCAAGGCTGCTACGAATAGCGAGAGCGATGCTCTCGCCTTCATCGTCCGGGACGCGGAAATCAAGCGTGAGGCGTCTGCACAGGAGGCCGGTTCGGCGACGTCTAAGACCACGCCCCCCGCGGCGGAACGCGGAAACCGCGCCAAGGCGGGCACCCACCGTCGTGCGGCACTGACTGCTCCGGCTGGAGCCGGTGGGCTCCAAGCGATCGTTGCACGCCATGCTGCCGCCAATGGCGTTCCGTTTGCGCTGGCCGACGCGGTCGTGCGCATCGAGAGCCGCTACAACCCCCGCGCCTCGAATGCCGGCAATCTGGGGCTGATGCAGATCCGCCACCAGACGGCGCGCGGCATGGGCTATACCGGCAGCGCCAGCGGTCTGCTCGATGCCGAGACCAATGCCCGCTACGCGGTGAAATATCTGGCGGAAGCCTACCGCCTGGCTGGTGGCGATACCTGCCGCACGGTGATGAAATACCAGAGCGGGCACATGGCCCAGCGCATGAGCGGGGCCAACCGCACCTATTGCGCCAAGGTCCGCACGATCAGCGCACAGAATTGACGGGCAATGGCCCCCGCCTCGCTTGACGCGGGCCGGGGGAGGGCGCACTAGCGCCGCTGCCAGTCGGCCGGACGGCCGCTCCCGTTCGCGGGGGAGGAAAGTCCGGGCTCCACGGAAATACGGTGCCGGATAACGTCCGGCGGGGGCGACCCCAGGGAAAGCGCCACAGAGATCGAACCGCCTCGCGCCTCGGCGCGCGGTAAGGGTGAAAAGGTGCGGTAAGAGCGCACCGCGGACCCGGCAACGGGGACGGCATGGCAAGCCCCACCGGGAGCAAAACCGAATAGGGACGATGCTTCTCCCGCAAGGGGGAGGGGGCCGGTTTCCAGGCCTGGTCGTCCGGGTTGGTTGCTCGAGGCGCGCAGTAATGTGCGTCCCAGAGGAATGGCCGTCACGTCGGTGCAGCAATGCGCCGGCCATCCAGAACCCGGCTTACAGGCCGGCTGGCACCTTCAGCCCCGCGGGGCAAAGAGCGGCTTAAGCCGCTCTTTGCGTCTCTACAGTGCGTAGGTCCACTCGGCCGGCACGAACTTGAAGGCCGCGCCGTCCTTCAGCACCTTGCCGAAGCCGGGGAAGGCGATATGCGAGCCGGTGATCAGGGCGCCGTCGCTCGCCACCATGTCGAGCACGCGTTTACGCGAGGCCGCTGCCTGCTTGCCATCGAGATCGAACACGAAGGCGATGTCGGGACGTGCCGTCTGAAGCACGGCATTGTGGATGGTATCGCCGACAAGCATGAGTTGCTCGGGGCCTGAGCTGATCCGGAGCAGGCTGTGACCAGGCGTATGGCCCGGCACAAGCTCGAGGCTGAGGCCGGGCGCGACCTCGCCGGGCTTCACCTTGCGGGTGCGGCTCGCATAGGGGGTGAGCGCATTGCGGGCCGAGGCGAAGAAGGGCCTGGCTTCGGCCGGCGCCTGGGCGAGCACGCCCTCATCATGCCAGAAGGCATGTTCGGTCTCGTTGATGATCACTTCGGCATTGGGGAAGCGTGCGGTCTTCTCTGCCGTCAGCAGGCCCTCGGCATGATCCGGATGGGCATGGGTGAGGATCACCGCATCGACCTGCGCCGGATCGATGCCAGCCGCGCGCAGATTGCCTTCGGCGCGTCCCATCGTCGGGCCGAAGGCCGTGTTGAAGCCGGTTCCGGTGTCGACGAGATAGGTCCGCTCGCGGGTGTTGACGACGAAGGCGTTGACCGAGGTCGGCAGGCTCTCGCCCAGACCCGCATTGGCCAGGATCTGTATGACCTGGGTGGGATCCGCGCCGAGGAAGGCCTGGGCATTCAACGGAATATAGCCGTCGAGAATGGCCGTGACTTCGATATCGCCGACCTTGCGGCGATAGATGCCTGCGACCTGCGCCGCCGTTTGCGGTGCGCGGGCAAAAGCGGGGAGTGCGGGCAGCATGCTGGTTGCAGCCGCGCCGGCGATAAAGTTGCGGCGGTTGAACATGGTCTGTTCCAGAGGCGAGAGGGATCGAGGGCTTCCGGAAACGATGCCTGCGCCCGTCTTGCGCCGGGCTTGATCGTCTCGTGGTCGGGGCGGTGCCCGACCACGGGAGTTCAGATGGGCAGCGCGACCTCAGGCCGCAACCTGGAGATCGACGTCGATATTTCCGCGTGTCGCGTGGGAATACGGGCAGACGATATGGGCCTTCTTGACGAGGTCCTCGACCACGGCCTTGTCGACGCCCGGGACCGAGATGGTCAGTTTCACGGCGATGCCGAAGCCGGTGCCGTCGTCGCGCGGGCCGATGCCGACATCGGCGCTGACGCGCGCCTCCGGTGGAATCTTCACCTGCTCCTTGCCGGCGACGAATTTCAGCGCACCCAGGAAGCAAGCGGAATAGCCCATTGAGAAGAGCTGCTCGGGATTGGTGCCGTCGCCGCCGCCGCCGCCCAGCTCCTTTGGCGTGTTCAGCACCAGCTTGACGTTGCCCGTGTCGGTGGCGGCCTGGCCTTCGCGTCCGCCGGTGGCGGAGCCATGAGCGGTGTAGAGGATCTTCATGGTCGAACTCCTTGGCTTCGGGGGACTTGGGGTTTCGGTGAACTTGCGTGCCGATTTAGATTGTGCACAATTGAATTGTCAACAAGATGATAAGCGCATCACGGATCGGTGATCGGGCTGCGCGAAGCCCGGAGTTTGAAGGGCCCGTTGCTCCATGCCAAACGAAGAGATGATGACGCCGAAGGTTCCCGCCACGCCGCTTCCGAAGGCGGAGGAACAGCTCTGTTTCGCGATCTATTCCGCGGGGCATGCCTTCACCCGCCTCTATCGTGCGGTACTCGCCGAACTCGGTCTGACCTACCCGCAATATCTCGTCATGCTTGTCCTATGGGATCATGACGGCGGGACGGTGAAGGAGATCGGGGAGCGATTGATGCTCGATTCCGGCACGCTGACGCCGCTGCTCAAGCGACTGGAGGTCGCTGGTCTGGTCCGTCGGGAGCGCAGCCGCGAGGATGAGCGGCAGGTCCGGCTGAACCTGACCGAAGCAGGGCGGGCGCTCAGCGAGAAGGCTCGGCTCGTGCCTGAAAGGATGGCCTGCGCGATCGGTGGCTCGGCGGAGCGGGTCGCTGCGCTGACCGAAGATCTGCACGCGCTGCGCCAGGCGCTGCTCAAGGCTGCCGGCGGACCCGCGTAAAGMCGGTCCGCCATTTTTCATCGAGGTCGCCCGGTCGAGATGCCGCAGGCGGGCGCTTGTGCGTGCCGGATTTCCGAGAAAACGCCCGCGCTTACGGATGCTTAACCTTAACAGGCTGTGATGCGAACCAGGGCCGGCGTCACTGCGTCGGCGAATGCGATTCCATTGAYGCCCATATTTGCCCATGCTATCCCAAATCATCCCGTCGAAGCCGGCAGGCAGAACGCAGAACAAGGTCCGTGTGCCGCGCGGATCTTGCGTCTCGATCCTGCTGTGCCTGCTTCGATGGGAGGCCTCGAACCCGCCGCCGAGGCGCTGCTACGCGCCGGTGGGGAGCGAGCCGGGAGGCGGCATTGACGGACCGCTTCGTCTCGAATTTCACCAATCGGCTGGATGCCAAGGGGCGCGTTTCGATCCCTGCGAGCTTTCGCGCCGTCCTGGCGAAGGACGGCTACGAAGGGCTCTACGTCCATCCCTCGCTCGATCTGGAAGCGCTCGATGCCGGCGGACACGCGCTGCGAGCGACGATCGACGACATTCTCTCTCGCTTTTCCCCCTTCTCGGACGAGTGGGAATCTCTCTCGACAGCGCTGAACGGCACCTCGGAGGTGCTGAAGGTCGATCCGGAAGGGCGTATCATGCTCAGCGAGACCCTGAGGGCGCATGCCGGCATCGCCGATGCGGTGACCTTCGTGGGCCACGGCCACAAGTTTCAGCTCTGGGAGCCGGCTCGCTTCCAGGCGCATCTGGAGGCGGCGCGCAGCCGCTTGCGCGACGTCAAGCGCACGCTGGGTTCGCACATGACCATGACACCGGGAGCGACAGGGGTATGACGGGGCACGGCAGCCGGGATCACGGGGCCGCTGGTGGGTCGACCCGACATGTTCCGGTCCTCATGGCGGAAGCCCTCGACGCGCTCGCGATCAGGCCGGGCGGACGCTATCTCGACGGCACCTTCGGGGCCGGCGGTTATTCTCGCGAGCTGCTGGCGCGAGAGCCGAATGTGACCCTGCTCGCGCTTGACCGCGACCCGACGGCAATCACCGGTGGGGCAGGGCTGGTTGCCGAAGCGAACGGGCGGCTGACCTTGTCGCAGGCCTGCTTTGGAGATCTCGCCAAGGAAGCGCGGCTGTTCAAGATGATCCCGCTGGACGGCGTCGTGCTCGATATCGGCGTCTCCTCGATGCAGATCGACGAGGCGGAGCGCGGTTTCTCCTTTCGCTTCGATGGCCCGCTCGACATGCGCATGGGCCGGGATGGGCAGAGCGCCGCCGACCTCGTCAATGAGGCGGAGGAGGGACTGCTCGCCAATATTTTCTATCACTACGGCGAGGAGCGTCGTTCGCGAGGCGTCGCACGCGCGATCGTCGAGGCTCGGCGCAAGGCACCGCTGACGACGACGAAGCAACTGGCTGAACTCGTGGCCAGCATCGTCTGGGCTGAGCCCGGCGGTGCGCATCCGGCGACCCGCGTATTCCAGGCCTTGCGCATCGCGGTCAATGACGAGCTCGGCGAATTGGTGCGGGCCCTGCACGCTGCCGAAGAGGCGCTGGGCGAGGGCGGACGCCTGGCTGTCGTGACCTTTCATTCGCTCGAGGACCGCATCGTCAAGCAGTTCCTGGCGACCCGCTCTGGGCGTGCACCGGCGGCTTCGCGCCATGCGCCGGCCACGACAGCGCCTGTCGCGACCTTCTCGCTGGTGACCAGGGGAGCCGTCGCGCCTTCCGAGGAGGAGATGCGGAGTAATCCGCGGGCTCGTTCCGCCAAGTTGCGTGCAGCGCAGCGCACTGCCGCTCCGGCTCGCGCGCCGGAGCCCGAGCTCACTGCGCTTGCAGGCGTGCCGTCACCGCAGCCTCGCCGGAGATCCTAGGGATGATCAAGCTCCTGCATGTGGTTGCGATCTGCGCTCTGGTCTCCTCGGCGCTCTATGCCTACACGATCAAATACGAGACGACGCTCGAATCCGAGCAGTTGCAAAAGCTCAAGGCCAAGGCGCAGCGCGAGCGCGATGCGATCGCCGTGCTCAAGGCGGAATGGCAGTTCCTGAACCGGCCCGATCGGTTGCAGACACTGAGCGAGCGCCATCTCGACCTCCAGCCATTCTCGGTGACGCAGGTCGTGCGCGCCTCGGATATCCCGAACCGCGGTCCGAAGGTGGATTCCATCGGCCGCAAGCTTGAGGATCTCGGCCTCGGTCTGCCGACCGAAACACCGAGGGATCGCAAGACGAGTGGCGTCACCACGCCGGGAGCCCGCCCATGACCGAGCCGAAGCTCTCTGCGACCGACCACCAGCGTCCGGACGATATCGAGGAGGGGCAGCCGGTGCCGCGCGGGCGGCTGCATTTCCTGCGCGACGTCTTCCGGATGAGCGGCGAGAAGAGCCAGCCGCGCGTCGGTCTCGTGATCCTGGGCTTCTCCGCCCTGTTCCTGGCCATTACCGGCCGTCTGGTGATGCTCGCCACCTTGCCGAACGAGCAGGTCGGACTGCGCCGCGCGACCTCCAACGCGATCTCGGCCGCACGGCCCGATATCGTCGACCGCAACGGAACCGTTCTCGCGACTGACATCAGGACCGTCTCGGTCTTCRCCGAGCCGCGCAAGATCCTCGACAAGGACGAGGCAACCGAGCTGCTGACTGCCGTCCTGCCTGATCTCGATGCAAAGGATCTGCGCGACCGGCTCGGCACCAAGCGCGGCTTCATCTGGGTCAAGCGCGAGATCACGCCGCGCCAGCAAGCMGAGGTTCATCGCCTCGGCATTCCCGGCGTCGGCTTCGTGCCCGAGAACAAGCGCGTCTACCCGAATGGGCCGGCGGCGGCGCATGTGCTCGGCTTTGCCAATGTCGACAATGTCGGCATTGCGGGAATGGAGAAATATATCGACTCGCAGGGGCTGCAGGATCTGAACGGCGCCGGTCTCGCAACCCAGGCGTCGGACCTCAAGCCCGTGGCCCTGTCGATCGACCTGCGCGTGCAGCACCTGCTGCGCGACGAGTTGGTCAAGGGCATGGAGAAGTACCGGGCCATTGCGGCGGCCGGTGCGATCATGGATGTGACGACAGGCGAGATGATCGCCTCGGTGTCCCTGCCCGACTATGACCCGAGCAACCCGGTCGATGCGCAGGAGAAGGACCGTATCAACCGGATMAATGTCGGCGTCTACGAAATGGGCTCGACCTTCAAGGCGCTGACGGTTGCGATGGCGCTGGACTCCGGCAAGGCAAACATCAACTCCACCTATTCGACTGCAGGCGRCATGATGCGCTTCGGCCGCCATGTCATTCGCGAGTACCATGGCACGGGCCGGACACTGACCGTGCCGGAAGTGTTCGTGCATTCGTCGAATATGGGCTCGGTCAAGATGGCGCTGTCCGTCGGCGTGGAAGGCCACAAGGCCTTCCTGCGCAAGATGGCCCAGCTCGATCGCATGCGGACCGAGTTGCCCGAGAGCGCCGAGCCGCTCATCCCGCCGCGCTGGGGYGAGCTCAACACCGCGACCATCGCCTTCGGTCACGGCCTCGCGGTTGCGCMGATCCAGGCCCTGGCTGCTGTCGGGGCGCTGGTCAATGGCGGCAACCTGATCACTCCGACGTTCATCAAGCGCTCGGAGGAGGACGCCAAGCGCCTCGGGGTTCGCGTCATCAAGCCGGAAACCTCGGAGGCGATGCGCTACATCATGCGCATCAATGGCGAGCGTGGCTCAGCCCGCAAGGCGGACGTCCCGGGCTATTTCGTCGGCGGCAAGACCGGCACGGCCGAAAAGGTCATCGGTGGGCGCTACGCCAAGAACCGCAACTTCACGACCTTCATGGCGATCGTGCCGGCAGACAAGCCGCGCTATCTCTTCCTCTCGATCTATGACGAGCCCAAGGGCTATGCCGAGAGCGGGGGCTATTCGACCGCCGCCTGGAATGCCGGTATCACGACCGGCARGGTCATCGAACGCGCCGCGCCGATCCTCGGCTTGCCGCCGCGTTTCGAACCGCCGGTCGCCCCGTTCCCGCTGATGGCGAAGCTCGGCGCCTGGGGAACGCGCTGAAGCAACGAAACTGACAGGCGAGATCATGGGCAGCAGCGAATTCAGTCTCGGTGAACTTTTCCCCGGGGCATTCGCCGAAGGTGCGTCCCGCCGTGTCGGCGGGGTCGCGATGGACAGCCGCAAGGTCAAGCCGGGGGACGTCTTCGTCGCCTATGCCGGCGCCAGGACAGACGGCGCACGCTTCGTTGCAGATGCCGTTGCGCGCGGTGCTGCCGCCATCGTCACGGATCATGCGCGTCCAGCAGAGCTCGACCCCTCGGTGGCCTTCGCGCGTGTCGACGACCCGCGCCGGGCTCTGGCGCTTGCGGCTGCGCGGGTGCATCCGCGCCAGCCCGGTACGATCGTGGCGGTAACCGGGACCAGCGGCAAATCCTCGGTTGCCGACTTCACCCGACAGATCTTCTCGGCATTGGGCCATGAAGCAGCCAGCCTCGGCACGATCGGCGTCGTGACGTCGCGGGGCGCTGATTACGGCTCTCTGACCACGCCGGACCCGATTTCGCTGCACGCCTCGCTCGACAAGCTCGCAGGGGAAGGCATCAGTCATCTCGCGATGGAAGCGTCCTCTCACGGGCTCGACCAGCGCCGCCTGGACGGAGTGAGATTGAAGGCTGGCGCCTTCCTCAATCTCGGGCACGACCATCTCGATTATCATCCGAGCGTGGCGGACTATCTCGCAGCCAAGCTCAGGCTCTGGGAGCTTCTGCCCGAGGGAGCGCCGGTCGTGATCAACCGCGACGAGCCTTACGCCGGCGAGGCAGCCCAGGCCGCGCTCGCCAAGGGGCATCCGATCATCGGCATCGGCAAGGCGGGTGAAACGCTGACCCTGCTCGGCGCAGCGCGCGAAGGCTTTTTGCAACGGCTCAGGATTCGGGTGAAGCAGCGCGAGCTCGAGGTCGTGCTGCCCCTGGTCGGCGACTTCATGGCCGGCAATGCGCTGGTCGCCGCAGGCCTGGCCATCGCAACGGGGGAAAACGAAGACGCTTCACTCCAGGCGATCGCGGGGCTGCGTGGCGTGGCCGGACGGCTCGAGCGTGTCGGAGAGATCAATGGTGGTCTCGTCGTCGTCGATTACGCCCATAAGCCGGATGCGCTGGCGGCGGTGCTCGCGACCTTGCGGCCCTATGCGCCCGGCCGGCTGATCTGCGTTTTCGGCTGCGGCGGCGATCGTGATCGCGGCAAGCGTCCGATCATGGGTCGTATCGCGGCCGAGTGCTCCGATATCGCGATCGTCACCGACGACAACCCACGCAGCGAGAGCCCCGCTGCAATCCGCGCCGAGATCCTCGCGGCTGCTCCGGGGCTGCGCGAGATCGGCGACAGGGCCGAGGCCATTCGCACCGCCGTCGGCCTGATCGCTCCCGGGGATCTCCTCGTGGTGGCGGGAAAAGGCCATGAAACCGGCCAGATCATAGGCGATCGGACCCTGCCTTTTTCCGATCACGACGTGGTGCGGACGGCCATCGCGGAGATCGAAGCATGAGCGGCATGCCTTTGTGGTCGGGAGAGCGCCTGATCGGCGCCATGGGAGCCAGGCTGCGCGGCGAGATGCCGGCCGCTGTGACCGGCGCTTCGATCGATACCCGGACGCTGCAGCCCGGCGACGTCTTCTTCGCGATCAAGGGCGGGGAACGCGACGGACATGAGTTCGTCGAGGCCGCCCTGGCAAAGGGGGCGGCGCTTGCCGTCATCGATGAAGCCCATGCCGCGAGCTTTATCGGGGCAGGGCCCTGCGCCGTTGTCTCCGACGTGCTGCACGCRATGGAATTGGCCGGCATGGCTCGCCGGGCCGAACTCACGGCCGCGGTCATCGCGGTGACCGGCTCGGTCGGCAAGACCGGCACCAAGGAGGCGTTGCGACTTGTCCTGTCCCGTCAGGGCGAGACCCATGCTCCGGTCGCCTCCTACAACAATCACTGGGGTGTGCCGCTGACGCTGACCCGCACGCCGGCTTCCGTGCGCTATGGCGTCTATGAGATCGGCATGAGCAATCCGGGCGAGATCCTGCCACTCGCCAGTATGGTTTCGCCGGACGTCGCGATCGTCACGACGGTCCAGCCCGTCCATCTCGCCGCCTTCGAGTCGGTCGAGGGGATTGCGGAGGAGAAGGCTGCGATCTTCACAGGGCTGAAGCCGGGCGGCACTGCTATCGTCAATGCCGACATCGCTCAGGCCGCGCTGCTGAGGCGCCTGGCCGAAGAGAGCCCTGCCGGGCGGATCATCAGCTTCGGCGAGAGTGCCGATGCCGATGTCAGGCTCCTGTCCTGCTCGCTCAAGCCGGATGTCTCGACGGTGGATGCAGTGGTGCTCGGCAAGCCTGTGACCTACCGGCTCGGCAGCCCGGGCAAGCATATCGTGCTGAATTCGCTCGCGGTTCTCGCTGCGGTCGAGGCTGTCGGCGCTGATCTGGCACTGGCGGTGCTCGCACTCGGCGACCTTACGCCGCCTGCCGGTCGTGGCGCACGCCAGATGCTGAGCACGCCATCGGGCCCGTTCACGCTGATCGACGAGAGCTATAACGGCAACCCGGCTTCGGTCCGGGCCGCAATCGAGAACCTGGGTCGCATTCCCGTGACGGGACGAGGCCGCCGCGTCGCGGTGCTGGGCGACATGCGGGAACTCGGCCCGAGCGCTCCGGAGCTGCACGCGGGGCTCGCGGACCCCATCACCGGAAACGCGATCGACCGGGTTTTTGCCTGTGGGCCGCTGATGCGCGGACTTTACGACATCTTGCCATCGGGCATGCGCGGTGCTTATGCGGCGCAGTCGAGCGAGCTTGCGCCGCTTGTCCTGGACGCCATCCGGGCCGGGGACGTCGTCACCGTCAAGGGGTCGCTCGGCTCCCATATGGGCTTGGTCGTCAAGGCCATCGCCGCCCGGTTTCCTGCCGTGCCTGCCGACGACTGAGACAAGAGGAACATAGCCGATGCTCGTCTGGCTTGCCGACTTCGCCGGGGCCTTCCCGATTCTGAACGTGTTCCGCTACATCACGTTCCGCGCCGGTGGCGCCACCGCGACGGCGCTGCTTTTCGTCTTTTTCTTCGGGCCTGCTGCGATTTCCTGGCTGCGGATCAAGCAGGGCAAGGGCCAGCCGATCCGGACCGACGGTCCGGAGACGCATCTTGCCAAGCGCGGGACGCCGACCATGGGCGGCCTGATGATCCTGTCGGGACTGTTCGCCGCGGTCCTGCTCTGGGGCAATCTGCGCAACTCCTATGTCTGGATCGTGCTTGCGGTGACCGCTGCCTATGGCGCCATCGGCTTCTATGACGACTATCTCAAGGTCACGAAGCAGTCCCATAAGGGCTTCTCCGGCAAGGCGCGGCTTTCGATCGAGGTCGTGATCGCACTCATCGCCTGCTACTTCATCATGCGGCTTGGCCCGCCGGCGATTTCATCCGGCTTCGCGATGCCGTTCCTTAAGGAACTGGTCATTCCGCTCGGCCTGCTCTTCCCCTTCGTGACCGCCTTCGTCGTGGTCGGAGCCGGCAATGCGGTGAATCTCACCGACGGCCTCGACGGGCTCGCGATCGTGCCCGTGATGATCGCCGCCGCGACATTCGGCTTCATCTCCTATCTCGCCGGCAACGCGATCTTCGCCAATTACCTGCAGATCCACCATGTGMCGGGCGCCGGCGAACTTGCCGTGATCTGCGGCGCCGTGATCGGCGCCGGCTTGGGCTTCCTCTGGTTCAACGCGCCGCCGGCCCAGATCTTCATGGGGGATACCGGCTCGCTCGGCCTCGGCGGCCTGCTTGGCGTGATCGCGGTTGCGACCAAGCATGAGATCGTGCTGGCGATCGTCGGCGGCCTCTTCGTGGTCGAGGCGCTCTCGGTCATCATCCAGGTCTTCGTCTTCAAGCGCACGGGCAAGCGGGTCTTCCTGATGGCGCCGATCCATCACCATTTCGAGAAACTGGGCTGGACCGAGCCGCAGGTCGTGATCCGCTTCTGGATCATTTCCGTCGTGTTGGCTCTGGTCGGTCTCGCCACGCTGAAGCTGCGCTGATCATGACGCCGGTGACCGTATTTGCTGGCCGCAAGGTCGCGTTGTTCGGCCTTGGCGGCTCGGGGCTGGCGACGGCGCGCGCCTTGATCGCGGGCGGTGCCGAGGTCGCGGCCTGGGACGACAAGACCGAAAGCCGTGACAAGGCGGCGGGCGAGGGCATCGGCATCGTCGATCTCGCAACGGCCGACTGGGCGGATTTCGCGAGCTTCATCCTCTCGCCGGGCGTGCCTCTGACCCATCCGCAGCCGCATTGGACGGTCGGAAAGGCGCAAGGCGCCGGCGTCGAGATCATCGGCGATATCGAACTCTTCTTCCGTGAGCGGGCGACGATCGCCCCCGATGCGCCTGTGATCTGCATCACCGGCACCAACGGCAAGTCGACCACGACCGCACTGATCAGCCATGTGCTGCACCAGGCCGGCCGGGACGTGCAGATGGGCGGCAATATCGGCACTGCGGTTCTCGCCCTCGAGCCGCCCGCCGCGCGGCGTGTCCATGTCATCGAGTGCTCGACCTTCCAGATCGACCTGACTCCGTCGCTGGCGCCAAGCGTTGGAATCCAGATKAACCTGACGCCGGACCATCTCGACCGGCATGGCACGCTGGAGGCCTACGCCGCGATCAAGGAACGCATGGTCGAAGCCGCCGACATTGCCATCGTCGGCGTCGATGACGAGGCCTCCAAGCAGATGGCGCGCCGGCGCGCCGCTTCCGGGCGCCCGCTGGTCAAGATCAGCGGAGAGCAGCCGCTCGACGAGGGCGTCTTCGCCGGCGTCACCGCCAATGCCGGCAAGCTCGATACCCGCATCGTCGAAGTCCGCGACGGCAAGCCGCGCGTGGTCGCCAATCTCGCCGGCATCGGCTCGTTGCGAGGCTCGCACAATGCGCAGAACGCGGCGGCTGCCTTTGCCGCCTGCGTGGCGGTCGGCCTCTCCGCCGAGGAGGTCGCTGCCGGCTTCAAGACCTATCCCGGGCTCGCACACCGCATGGAGGAGATCGGCCGTGTCGGCCGCGTCGTCTTCATCAACGATTCCAAGGCGACCAATGCGGATTCCACCGAGAAGGCGCTGACCTCGTTCCGCGACATCTTCTGGATCCTCGGCGGCAAGGCCAAGGAGGGCGGTATCGAGAGCCTGAGGCGCTACTTCCCGAACATCGCGAGGGCCTATCTGATCGGCGCGGCAACGGATGCCTTCGCCGCGACCTTCGATGACGATGGCCGAGTGGGTTATCTCCGCAGCGGCACGCTCGATGATGCGGTCGCCGCGGCCGCCAGCGACGCGGCGACGCATCCGGGGGAGGCCGAGCTTGCCGTTCTGCTCTCGCCGGCCTGCGCGTCCTACGATCAGTACCCGAATTTCGAGGTGCGGGGCGATGCGTTCCGCGCACTCGTGAAGGCACTGCCGGGCTTCAAGGCAGGTTGAAAACGGGCGTTCGCATCAAGTCGGAATCAATCGGTTAACCAATCGTTGCCAATGTGATTCGCTGAAACGGGCGGCTGAATTTCGCCCGTCTGGTTGATGGAGCCAGAGCATGGTCTCACGCGCGGAACCCAGTCTCAGCGGTCGCTGGTGGTGGTCGATCGACCGCATCATCCTGTMGACCCTGGTGACGCTGATGGTCTCCGGTGTCGTGCTGCTGATGGCGGGCGGGCCGCCGGTGGCCGAGCGGCTCGGTCTTTCGACCTTCCACTTCGTCAACCGACAGGTGTTCTACCTGCTGGCTGCCTTTGCCATCTTCCTCGCGGCCTCGTTCCTGACGCCCCGGCAGGTCCGGCGCGCGGCGCTTTTGATTTATGTGGTCGCGCTCGCGATGGTGGTGGCGACGCTGTATTTCGGCGTCGAGGTGAAGGGCGCGCGTCGCTGGCTGACGCTCGGCCCGCTCGGCTCCGTCCAGCCGTCTGAATTCCTGAAGCCTGCATTCGTCGTGCTCGCTGCCTGGGCCTTTTCGGAGGGCATGCGCCGGCCGGACCTGCCGGGTACGCTGATGGCGTTCGCGCTGTTGCCGCTGACGATCACGCCTCTGGTCCTGCAGCCGGATTTCGGCCAGACGGTGCTGGTCAGCCTCGTCTGGGGCGGGCTGTTCTTCGTTGCCGRCCTGCACTGGTTCTGGGTGGCGGGTCTCGGTGGCGCCGGCATGTTCGGCCTGCTCATCGCCTATCAGCTCGTTCCACATGTGCGCGCCCGCATCGAGCGCTTCATGGACAAGGGCTCTGGCGACACCTTCCAGGTCGATACCGCGCTCGAGAGCTTTGCTCAGGGCGGCTGGCTCGGCAAAGGGCCGGGCGAGGGCACCGTGAAGCGCATCCTGCCCGACGCGCATACCGATTTCATCTTCGCCGTGACGGCGGAGGAGTTCGGCATCGTCGTCTGTATCCTGCTGGTGGCACTCTTCGCCTTGATCGTGCTGCGCGCACTCTTCGTGGCCCAGAAGGCAGAGGATCCCTTCATCCGTCTCGCGGTGACGGGGCTGGCGCTGCTGTTCGGCATCCAGGCTGCGATCAACATGATGGTCAACCTGCACATGATGCCGGCCAAGGGCATGACCTTGCCGTTCATTTCCTATGGTGGCTCCTCGCTGCTCTCGCTGGCGTTGGGTACAGGCTTCCTGCTGGCCCTGACCCGCAAACGCCCGCGTGCCGAGGGCTTTGGTGAATTCGGGCGTTGACGGACATGGCACAGCGTCCGCTCGTCGTTCTCGCCGCAGGTGGCACCGGCGGCCACCTCTTTCCCGCCGAGGCGCTGAGCCACGCGCTGCACCGCCATGACGTGCGCGTCGCGCTCGTCACCGACGCGCGCGCGGTCGAGTATGCCGGCGGCTTCCCGGCCGAGTCCGTTCACCCGGTCCCGGCGGCGACGCCGTCCGGTCGCTCGCCGCTCAAGATGGCGGGCGCGGCGCTCGAGCTGATGAAGGGCGTCCTCGTCGCGCGTCGCGTCATCAAGACGCTGCAGCCTGCGGTCGTTGTCGGCTTCGGCGGTTATCCGACCGTTCCGCCGGTGCTCGCCGCCTCATTCGCCGGCGTTAAAACGATGGTGCATGAGCAGAACGCCGTCATCGGCCGCGCCAATCGCTTCCTGTCTGGTCGGGTCGACATCATTGCGACGGGCTTTGCCGAGGTCGGTGGCCTCGATGCCGCTCGCGCCGCAAAATGCAGGCAGGTCGGCAATCCCGTTCGCCCCGCGGTCATTGCCGCCGTCTCTCCCTATGCCGATCCGTCGACAGGGCCGCTGAGGCTGCTCGTTTTCGGGGGCAGCCAGGGTGCCCGGATCATGGCCGATATCGTGCCGCCGGCGATTCAACTGCTGACGCCTGCGGAACGAGGCCGTCTCCACATCGTGCAGCAGGCCCGCGCGGAGGATGGCGAGCGCGTCAGGCGGATCTATTCCGAACTCGGCGTCGCAGCCGAGATCGCGCCCTTCTTCAAGGACCTGCCGACGCGCATGGGTGCAGCGCATCTCGTGATCGGCCGGGCGGGCGCCTCGACCGTCGCCGAGCTCACCGTGATCGGGCGGCCGTCGCTGCTGGTGCCCTTGCCGGGCTCGCTCGATCAGGACCAGGCCGCCAATGCCGCGGTGCTCGAGCGGGCGGGCGGCACCATCCGCATCCTGCAGCCGGAATTCACGCCGCGCCGGCTGGCGGGCGAGCTCTCGGCCCTGATCGCAGACCCGTCGCGCTTGACTGCCATGGCCGACAGCGCCAAGAGCGCGGGAATTCCCGATGCGGCCGACCGGCTTGCCCGCCTGGTTCTGCAGGTCGCAGGGATCACGTTCTGAGGCATGTCTTGACGGAAAGCTGGTTCCCACCTTTTCGCGACATGTCGTAATCCGCAGGAGACACCTGACCCATGAAGCTGCCGCCCAAGCTCGGCTCCATTCATTTCGTCGGCATCGGCGGCATCGGCATGTCCGGTATCGCCGAGGTGCTGCATAATCTCGGCTACAAGGTCCAGGGTTCGGACGCGTCCGACAATGCCAATGTCCGTCGGCTCGCGGACAAKGGCATCAAGACCTTCGTTGGCCATGCCGCCGAGAACATCGAGGGGGCGGAGGTCGTCGTCGTCTCCACGGCGATCAAACGCGACAATCCCGAACTCACGGCCGCGCGCGAGCAGCGCCTGCCCGTGGTGCGCCGCGCCGAAATGCTGGCCGAACTGATGCGGTTGAAATCCTGCGTCGCCGTAGCCGGCACGCATGGCAAGACGACCACGACCTCGCTGGTTGCGACCCTGCTCGAGAAGGGTGGGCTCGACCCGACGGTGATCAATGGCGGCATCATCAACGCCTATGGCACCAATGCGCGCATGGGCGAGAGCGACTGGATGGTGGTCGAGGCCGACGAGTCGGACGGCACCTTCCTGAAGCTCCCTGCCGACGTGGCGATCGTCACCAATATCGATCCCGAGCATCTCGACCACTTCAAGACCTTCGATGCGATCAAGGAGGCCTTCCGCTCCTTCGTCGAGAACCTGCCCTTCTACGGCTTCGCGGTGATGTGCATCGATCATCCCACGGTGCAGGGCCTCGTCGGGCAGATCGAAGACCGGCGCGTCGTGACCTATGGCGAGAACCCGCAGGCGGATTTCCGGTTGATCGACATCGATCTCTCCGGCGGACAGGCCCGGTTCACGCTGCTGATCCGCGACCGCAAGCGTGGGCGCGACGAGGTCGTGCGCGATCTCGTGATGCCGATGCCCGGTCACCACAATGCGCTCAATGCCACCGCCGCGATCGCGGTCGCCTATGACCTCGGCATTCCGGTCGAGAAGATCCGCGAGGCCCTTGCCGGTTTCGGCGGCGTCAAGCGCCGCTTCACCAAGACCGGCGAGTGGAACGGCGCACTGATCTTCGACGATTACGGCCACCATCCCGTGGAGATCGCCGCCGTGCTCAAGGCGGCGCGCGCCTCGACTAGGAGCAAGGTCATCGCCGTGGTGCAGCCGCATCGCTATACGCGGCTTTCCAGCCTGTTCGACGATTTTGCGGCCTGCTTCAACGATGCCGATACGGTGATCGTCGCCGACACCTATGCCGCCGGCGAGGCTCCGATTCCCGGTGCCGACCGGGATAGCCTCGTCTCAGGTATCAAGGCGCGCGGCCACCGCCATGCGCTGGCCCTGGAGGCTCCCGAGAAACTCGCGGGCATGGTGGCGGAGTTCGCGGGGCCGGGCGACTATGTCGTGCTGCTGGGCGCCGGCAACATCACGCAATGGGCCTATGCGTTGCCGGGCGAACTCGCCGGGCTGGGTGGCAAGCAGTGAGCTTCCCCGACATCACCCCCGACCTTCGCGCGGCCGCGCCCGAATTGCGCGGTAGGCTCCTGGCCAACCAGGAGATGGCAGGGCTGACCTGGTTCCGCGTCGGTGGCCCGGCGCAGGTGCTGTTCACGCCGGCTGACGAGCAGGACCTGGCCTATTTGTTGTCCAGGCTTCCGGCCGAGATTCCTGTCACGGTCGTCGGGCTCGGCTCGAACCTGATCGTGCGCGATGGTGGCATTCCCGGCGTCGTCATTCGACTCGGCGGCAAGGCGTTCGGCGAGATCTCGCTCGAAGACGGCAACCGGTTGCGCAGTGGCACGGCGGTGCCGGACGTCAAGGTGGCGCGGGCAGCCGCCGATGCCTCGCTCGACGGCCTCGCCTTCTATCGCGGCATCCCCGGTTGCATCGGCGGCGCGCTGCGAATGAATGCCGGTGCTCACGGCGGCGAGACCACCGATGTGCTCGTCTCGGCGCGTGGCGTGACCCGCAAGGGCGAGATCGTCACGCTCTCCCATGCGGAGATGGGCTTCACCTACCGCAATAGCGCGGCAGCGACGATGGACATAGTCTTCACGTCGGCCCTGTTCCAGGGGCGGCCAGGCGATCAGGCTGCGATCTTTGCGGAGATGGACCGGGTAACGGCGGCTCGCGAGGCCGCTCAACCGATCAAGGAGCGCACCGGTGGCTCGACCTTCAAGAACCCGCCCGGCGGCAAGGCCTGGCAACTGATCGACGCTGCCGGCTGCCGCGGATTGCGGGTCGGCGGTGCCCAGGTCTCCGAGATGCATTGCAACTTCCTGATCAATGCCGGCGGCGCGACGGCCGCCGATATCGAAGGTCTGGGCGAGGAGGTTCGCCGCCGGGTCAAGCAGACCTCGGGCTTCGAGCTGCACTGGGAGATCAAGCGGCTCGGCGTCGCGGTATAGGCCGCTGGGAAACGAATGGTCGCCAGCACCCGGCGTGGTCGCGCGATCAAGACGTCGCCATGGGRCGGCCCCGCGAAACCACTGACCGGTCAGCCATGTGTCGGCCTGCCCGAGTGCGATCGGGGGAGTGTGTAACGCAGTCCGCGCCTTCGCCCGGACTGCGCCTCGCCGCAGGATGTGTCGTGGGAGGCGATGTTTCGATCGCCTCGCCGCCGCTGCGTTAACGCGTCGTTAACCATGCTCCCCCGAGGGTCTCGGGGAAGCGGAGTAGCGATTCAATGACCAAACACGTCGCAGTCTTGATGGGCGGATGGTCCGTCGAGCGGGAGG
>NZ_JBFTLD010000027.1:0-42299 GCF_056396265.1 Allobosea sp. 05T422_2
TCTTCGGGGCCGGCCAGGACATGATCAGGCTTGTTGGGGTATTCGCGCCGGACGTGCCCCAGCGCAATGGCGGCGAAGCGAGCCGCCAGTTCCGGCGTAAGATCAGATCGTGTCATCGGCATTCCCTTCGATTGACATGGCACGACCGGAGATTCCGGTGACCGGACAATCCTTGCGTGACCTTGCGAGCAGCGCCTCGAGCAGGCGCGGCATGATGTAGATCGGCAGCTGAGTCGCTGCGAAGTAAAGTGCCATCCGCGGGGTTGCAGCAGTACCAAGCGCCGACCAGACCAGACCGACATTGCGGTTCCCGAGAATCAGGCCGACCGCCAGGCGTTCGCGCAAGGAACCCGGCAGCACCAGGACCCCGCCAAGCTGCATGCCGAGATTGCAGGCGAAGGCAAGCGCCAGGCAGATGATGGCCGCCTGAGGATCATTCTCGATCTGGCTGCGCATGCCGGCCATGGTCGCCAGAGCGAAGACCAGCAATGCTGCGACAGTGATGCCATCGACCGCGGCGCCATGGGCAGCCAGCGCGGCTGCGGCGTGCCGCCTCAGGATGAGCGCGACGCCCTCAGCCCCTCCGATCAGCAGCGCAAGCCTCAGCGCGAGGTCAAGAGGCGCGACGGAGAGCCCGCCGGACCAGCTTGCCAGCAACGGTATGGTGAGGGGCGCCAGCGCCATGGACAGGAGCGTGACGACCAGCGGCACCGCACCATCCAGCCCCAGCATTCTTGCGACCGCCGCGGTGCCACTCGACGGTGGCACTGAGCTGGCCAGAACCAGCGCCAGTGCGAGCTCAGGGGCAAGGCCGATCAGATGCGCGGCGATGCCTGCGAGGATCGGACATGCGATCATCGCGACGCAGGGTAGGAAGACCGACAGCGAAGGACGCCGGATCACGGCGACCACCGCGATCATGTCGATCCGCAGCAGCGTCCCGAGCACGATCAGGAAGATCGCCGCCGGCATCAGCGGGCGCGCCAGCTCGGCCAGCGTGGGAAAAATCAGCCCGAGCATGACGCCGAGCGCCAGCAATGTCGGCCCGCGCGGGATCAGGCGCGGAAGATTGGATCGCATGAGACACGCCCGTTTGCCTGGGGCGCAGACGATAGGCAGGCATATCGCCATCTTGGAAATCGATTATCGGCATGACCATAATCGTCGCCATGAATTTGGCTGCGATCGATCTCAATCTCCTCGTCGCCTTCGAGGCCCTGATGGAGGAGCGCCATGTGACCCGCGCAGGGCAGCGCATCGGGTTGGCACAACCCTCGATGAGCAGCGCGCTGGCGCGCCTGCGAGCCCTGTTCGACGACGACCTGCTGGTCAGGACGGCCGAGGGCATGCAGCCGACCGCCAGGGCGCTTGCCCTGGCCCGACCGGTCAGCGAGGCGCTGGAACAGATTCGCAGAACGCTGGATTCCGGGCCGGGCTTCGATCCAGGCTCGGCACGGAGGCATTTCACCATCGCAGTGACGGATTACGGCGACCTCGTCATCGTGCCGGCCCTTGTCGAAGCGCTGCGGCGCGACGCGCCCGGGGTCGATCTCACCGTGCGTCCCATCACCGATGCGGTCGAGAGCCTGGCGCGGCTGGAACGCGGCGAGGTCGATGCCCTGATCGGCGGCCATCTGCCCGCCTCCTCCCGCACAACCCGGCAGTTCCTGCTGATGGAGCGCTTCACCTGCGTTCGCGATGCATCCCGCGCAGCTCCGGGCATCTCGCTCGACCGTGCTGATTTCGTGCGCCTCCCCCATGTCCTGTTCTCGTCGATGGGAGGCGATGGCTCACCGAGTGCCGTCGATGCCATTCTGTCGGAACACGGACACAAGCGCAGGGTCGCGGTCACGCTTCCGCATGTCGTGGCGGTGCCCTTTGTACTGGCAGGGACTGATCTCGTGGCGACCATGGCGGAGCGAATCGCCCTGCGCTTTGCCGACGTGGCAGGCGTGGCGATCCTTCCCCTACCCTACGAGGTTCCGGCTTTCGCGATCGACCTCGTGCATGGACTGCGCGCAACGTCGAACCCGGCGATGCAATGGTTCGTCGATCTCATCGTCAAAACCTGCCGGACAATCTGAAACGCGCCACAATCGTCCGTCACGGCCATGACGTTGAGTCAGCGCCGGATCAATTTCGCATGTCGGACACACTCCCCGCCTTCCTCACCCGCGCGGCCCTGCGTGCGGACCTCCAGCGCCTCGGCCTGCAGCCCGGCGACACCGTGATGGTCCATGCCGCGATGAGCCGCGTCGGACGCTTGCTGAACGGTCCCGATGCCTTGATCGGCGCCCTGCTCGACACAATCGGCGCTCAGGGAACGCTGCTGGCCTATACCGACTGGGACGGCGCCTATGACGACCTGCTCGACGATGAGGGCCGCGTTCCCGAAACCTGGCGCGCGCATCTCCCGCCCTTCGATCCGGCGTCGTCACGTGCCATTCGCGACAATGGCGTGCTGCCGGAATTCCTGCGCACCACCCCCGGCGCGAAACGCAGTGGCAATCCCGGCGCTTCGGTTGCAGCACTCGGTGCCAGGGCGGACTGGATCACGCAGGATCACCCGCTCGACTATGGCTATGGCGAAGGTTCTCCGCTGGCGAAGCTCGTCTCCATCGGCGGCAAGGTTCTCATGGTCGGCGCCCCCCGCGACACGCTGACCCTGCTGCATCACGCCGAACACCTCGCGCAGATCCCGGGCAAGCGCATCCTGCGCCGGGAAGTCCCGTTCGCGACCGCATCCGGCACGCTGTGGCGGATGATCGAGGAATTCGACACGGGCGATCCCATCGTCGCCGGGCTCGATGAGGATTACTTTGCCGAGATCGTCGGTGCATTCCTTGCCTCCGGACAGGGTCGGCAGGGACAGATCGGCGCCGCAGCAAGCATCCTCGTCGACGCTGCGGCGATCACCCATTTCGGCGTCGCTTGGCTGGAGAGCCGCTTCGGCGGGCAGCTTACGCCTGCTCTCGCTTCGCCCGGCCGGTAAACCACCCGATCGCCCGGAAATAGACCGGGTAGGGCAACAGGTTGATCAGCTTCACCGCCCATGACAGCCGGCGTGGAAAGCTGATCTCGAAGCCGCCGCGCGCGAAGCCGTCGACGATGCGTTTTGCTGCAACCGCCTCGGTCATCAGGAGCGGCATCGAGAAATCGTGCTGGCGCGTCAGGGGCGTATCGACGAAGCCCGGATTGACGACCTGAAGACGAATGCCGAGCCTGTCGCAGTCGAATTTCAGCGCCTCGCACATGTAGATCGTCGCCGCCTTGGAAGCGCCATAGGCGGCGGCTCTCGGCAGGCCGCCGAAACCGGCGATCGAGGCGTTGACCGCAATATGGCCACGGCCCCGCGGCTTCATCCGCTCCAGCACGGCGGCCAGCCCCTTGGCTGCTCCAAGGGTGTTGACCGCCAGAGCAGCCTCGAGAGCCGCGATGTCAAACACGCCGGGTCGGGTGACTGGCGCGACGCCGGCATTCAGGAAGGCCAGCGCGATCGGCCCATGCACGCTCTCGATGGCATCGACCACCACGCGCATGGCTGCGGCATCCGTCACGTCGCCGGCATGGGCAACGATACGACCGGGCAATCCGGTCGCGCGTCGTGCGAGTTCTTCGAGTTGTTCCAGCCGTCGCGCCGTGATCGCCACCGTCCACCCGCGAGCGGCCAGTTCGAGTGCGACGGCCTCGCCGATGCCGGAACTCGCGCCGGTGACCCAGGCGACGCCGTCCTGCGGCTGCATGCGCGGCAATGACATGGTTTCTCCGGACGAGAGGCCTCCCGGACATACAGCCCMACAAGTGATCGGCGCAACCTTGCCGCCCTGCCCGTCCCGCTTCTGCAGCGCCTCGATCGCCGCAATCCCCACACGGCGTCATGGCATGTGGCGCACGCCACGCAATCGGTGCAGTCTGCCGGCCGCAGCGCCAGCCGCAGATGAATCAGGACCACGACCGATGCCGACAGAATTGCTCTTCCGCCAGGACTCCTACCTCGCCGAGACCCCGGCCAAGGTAGAGGCGCTGAACGAGCGCGGCGGCATCGTTCTCGATCGCACGGTGTTTTACGCCACCGGCGGCGGCCAGCCGGGCGATGCCGGGCGGATCCGCCTCGCCGACGGCAGCGAGATCGCCATCGGCACCACGATATACGACCCCGAGGACAAGAGCCGCGTCATCCATGTGCCGCTCGAGGGCCAGGCCGCACCTCAGCCCGGCGACACTGTCACCCTGTTGCTCGACTGGGAGCGCCGCCTGAAGCGCATGCGAATCCACACGGCCCTGCACCTGCTCAGCGTCGTGCTGCCCTTCCCCGTCACCGGCGGCTCGATCGGCGATGGCGACGGCCGTCTCGATTTCGACATTCCGGAAGGCGGGCTCGACAAGGCGGAGATCGGCGAGAAGCTGAACGCGCTGATCGCCCGCAATGCCGCCGTCAGCGAGCGCTGGATTACCGACGAGGAGCTCGACGCCAATCCCGGCCTGGTCAAGACCATGTCGGTGAAGCCACCGCGCGGGTCCGGTCGCGTCCGGCTGGTTTCGATCGAAGGCATCGATCTCCAGCCCTGCGGCGGAACCCATGTCCGCAACACCTCCGAGATCGGTGTTGTTGCGATCACCGATATCGAGAAGAAGGGCAAGCAGAACAGGCGCGTGCGCATCGCGCTTGCCTGAGCCCGCCAGACTTCGCCTCATCAGCAGGAAACGCCGACCATGGCCAGCAACGATGTTTTCGTCTCCACCGAATGGCTCGCCGAGCGCCTGAACGCGCCCGATATCGTGGTGGTCGACGGCTCCTGGTATCTCCCCGTGCATGCCCGCGATCCCGCCGCCGAATACGCGGCACGGCGCATTCCTGGTGCGGTGCGCTTCGACATCGATACGGTGAAGGACGCCAAGTCCGATCTGCCGCACATGCTGCCGCGGCCGGATGCCTTCGCGGCCGCTGTCGGCGCCATGGGAATCGGCGACGGCATGCGCATTGTGGTCTATGACGGGCTCGGCCTGTTCTCGGCCGCGCGCGTCCGCTGGACCTTCAAGACCTTCGGGGCGAAGGACGTCGTCATCCTCGAAGGCGGCTTCCCGAAATGGCAGGCCGAAGGTCGCCCGATCGAGGAAGGCCCGCCCCGTACCCGCGCCGCCCGCACCTTCACCGCCCGTCTCGACCACTCCGCCGTGGCCGATGCCGGCGATGTCGAGCGTGCGCTGAATGGCGCTGCGATCCAGGTCGTCGACGCCCGTCCGGCCGACCGCTTCCGCGGCGAGGCGCCGGAGCCGCGCGCCGGCGTGCGCTCGGGCCATATGCCGGGTTCGCTCAACCTGCCCTTCCCGGCAATCATCGCCGATGGCAGGCTCCGTTCGCCGGAGGCGATCGCTGCCGCCTTCACCGAGGCTGGCGTCGATCTGGACAAGCCGATGATCACCAGTTGCGGCTCGGGCGTCTCGGCCGCGATCCTCTCGACCGCGCTCGAGACCATCGGCAAACCGGCGCGCGCCATCTATGACGGCTCCTGGGCCGAATGGGGCGCGAGCGACCGGGCGATCGCAACGGGGCCGGCCAGGAAGAGCTAAAGCACCGGCTCGAAAACTGGATTGCGGCTTTCGGGAAAGCCGATCCAAACGCAGAAGGCTGGGTCGTCGGACCGGACACCAGATCCGATCCGACGATCTAAGAAAGCGCTGGAGTTTGACTCAGTAAGTCGCTCTGCCGCCTGACAGATCGAAAATGCCCCCGGTCGAGAAGKAGCACTCGTCGGAGGAGAGCCAGAGCACCATTCTGGCCACCTCCTCGATCTCGACGAAGCGGCCCATCGGGATACGGCCAAGGATGTCTGCGCGGCGCTCGGCCGAGATTTCCTTGGCCATCGCGGTTTCGGCAGCGGCCGGCGTGATCGCCGTCACGATAATGCCGTCGCGTGCGGTTTCCTTGGCGACGCTCTTAGTCAGCGCGATCAATCCTGCCTTGGAGGCGCTGTAGGCAGCCGCCATCGCCATGCCTTCCTTGCCCTGGATCGAAGCAATGTTGACGACATGGCCGCGCAACGGGTGCGGGTTCTGTKCGGTGTGGCGCGCTGCTTGTGCCCGCATGCGCCCGACGACCGCACGCGTCACGAGATAGGCTCCGAACAGGTTCACCTGCAGCACGCGCTGAAAATTCTCCGGCGAGGTTTCCCAGACCGGTTTGACCTCGCCGAGCACACCGGCATTGTTGACGAGGATATCGACCCGGCCACCGGTAAAGACGGTATCGGCGGCATGTTCGACCGCCGCCACATTCGTGATGTCGACCTCCCGGACGCTGATGGCCGGGCCGAGTTCCGACCGCGCCTGCGCCAGCGCCGACGCGCTCATGTCCCAGAGCTCKACTTCGGCGCCGGCATCCATCAGCGCCTTGGCCATGCCACGCCCGAGCCCGCCAGCCCCACCGGTGATGATCGCGCGGCGCCCGCCGAATTCGTAGGTCGCAGTCATTAGCCCGCACTCCAGGCAGTCTTGGTTCGGGTGATCTGGTGACGATAGAGCCCTAGATCGAATGGCCCCTCGCCGCCAAGCGCCGTGAGTTTCTCAGCCGCGAGCTCCACCTTGGCCAGGCTCACGAATTCCGCCTCGTCTCCCCAGCCTTCGAGCAGCAACACCCAGCGTGGGACGGCATTGGCGACGCCACGCGCCTTCTGCTCGGCCGTGGCGACGCCGCTCGCCTCGGCATCGGCGGTGAGCACATGCACGCCGGCGACGCCCGGTCGCCCCAGCAGATCGGGAACCAGCTGCCGAAGCAAGGCAGCCTTGTGTTCCGCCGCCTGCACGTCCGGCACATCATAGCGCAGCGTCGCGATCAGCCCACCCTGCGCCGGCCCGGCGCTATGCGCCACCCGGCAGATCGAGCGGGCGACCGAGCGGAAATGCTTGACCGCGGCAAGGGTCCAGGGTGTMGGCGCGTTCACGCGTGCCGTGTAATCCTGTCCCTTCAGAACCTCGACGCTCAGCGCCTCGTAGAGATTGAAGAATTCGAGATCGGCCTCAATGGCGACATAGCGCCGGCCGCGCAGGAATCCAGGAATGCCGACCCGTTCCGGCATGTGCTCCTGACCATGCCAGGCATAGAAGACCTCGCGTCCTTCCGGCGCGATGTCGTGCCAGATTGCGACCGCCCCCTCGCCTGCCAAACTCATGGTCGCTCCCCTCTCCAGCCATCGCAGGGCCGTTGACTCGGCCTGTCCTCGCTCATATACGAAATCAAATTCCGAAATGGAATGCTATTCCAAAAAGAAGATATGAGGGTGGAACGGTGACGATCGCAGCGGTGGACCGCGCGCTGAAGATGCTGGAAATGCTGTCGGGCGAACCCGCCGGCATCGATCTCGGCGCCCTCGCCGAGCGGCTCGACCTGCCTGCCAGTGCGACCCACCGCCTGCTGACCACCTTCGCCGAGCGCGGCTTTGTCGCGCAGGATCCCGCTAGCGGCGCCTATGCGCTGACCCTGAAGCTCTCGCTCCTCGCCTTCCGCAATCTCGACCTGCGTCATCTGCCCGATGCCGGTCAGATAGTGCTCGACCGGCTCGCCCAGGCGACGGGCGAATATTGTCGCCTGGCCGTGGTCGAGGGGGAGAATCTGGTCTGGATCGCGCGGTCGCAGGGCGCGACCGCCGGCCTGCGCTACGAGCCGCCAATGGGCTCGGAAATCGTCCTGCATGCCACGGCGACCGGCAAGGCCTGGCTCGCCTCCCTGCCCGAAGACCAGGCGCTTCGCATCGTTTGCGCGCGCGGCTTTCAGGCGGAGGGGCGCACGGGTCCCAATGCCGTCACCGGCGTCGAGGCCTTGCGCAGCCATCTCGCCGAGACGCGGCAGCGCGGCTTTGCACTCGCCGTGGAGGAAGGCGAGATCGGCACTGTGGCGATGGCGACGACCTTTCGCTCCGCGCCTGGAGCCGAGGCGCCGATCGCCGGCACATTGAGCGTCGCCGGCCCTGCGGCCCGGATGCAGGTCGCGCGCCATGGCTCGATTGCCGACGCTCTGCACAGGGCCGCAGTCGAGATGGCCGAGATCTGGCCGTTGCGCCGTCGCCAGAGTTCATCGCTGCAGAGCCCTTCGCTGAATGGCCGGCCGAGCCCTCTCCTCCAGACAGGAATCCAGGCATGAGCAACGATGGTGCCATCGCGCCTGCCGCGGCATCCTCCGCGACACCTGTTCCGGCCACCGGCCCTGCCCACGCCTGGGTCTCCGCGATTGCCTGGCCTCTTGCCAGCTTTGCCGTGCTGCTGCTCGCCTGGCAGTGGTTCGTGCCGATGGCCGGCATCCCGGAATACATCCTGCCCGTGCCGAGCGCCTTCTTCGAGCGGCTCTGGATCGACCGGGCCCTGATCGCCCAGCACACGCTGGTGACCGCCAATGAGATCGTGCTCGGCTTCCTGATGGCGGCGGTGATCTCGATCCCGCTCGGCTACATCATCGTCTCCGTGAAGATCCTGGAGAAGGCGATCTACCCGGTCATCGTCTTCTTCCAGCTTGTGCCCAAGATCGCGATCGCCCCGCTCTTCGTGGTCTGGTTCGGCTTCGGCCTGTTCCCGAAGGTGCTGCTGACCTTCCTGCTCTGCTTCTTCCCAACACTGGTCGCCAGCATGACCGGCTTCAGGGCGCTGGACGAGCGGGTGCTCTACCTGACGCGCTCGATGGGCGCCTCAGCCTGGCAGACCTTCCGCTATGTCCGGGTGCCGGCAGCGCTGACCTATATCTTCTCCGGCCTGAAGGTCTCCGCCGTCTTCGCTGCCACCGGCGCCATCGTCGGCGAGTTCGTCGGCGCCAATGCCGGCCTCGGGTATCTGCTGCTGCGCGGCACCAGCTTCCTCGACATGCCGCTGATCTTCGCCTGCCTCGTTGCGCTCAGCCTCGTCGGCATCGTCTTCAGCTATCTCGTCGACGGGCTCGAAGTGCTGCTGATGCCCTGGCAGCGAAAGGGCTGACCTATCCAAGACCAAGAAATACCCGGCTCGAACCGGGGCACCGGACAATGATCATGGGAGGAACCAACATGAACCGCCGCAGTCTCATCGCCGCAGCAACACTGATCGCGCTCAGCGCCACGACCGCCTTCGCTCAGGGCGCCGGCAAGCCGATGAAGATCACGCTGAACTTCCTCGCCGCAGCGCCCAATGCCGGCTTCATGATGGCCAAGCAACTCGGTCTCTACGAGAAGGCCGGCATCAACCTGACCATCGAGGAAGGCAAGGGCTCAGGCACCACTGCGCAGATGGTCGCGACCGGCCAGACCGATATCGGCTTCGCCGACGCGCCTGCCGCGATGCAGCTGCGCACTAAGGGCGCGCCGGTGAAGATCATCGCCCCGGTTCTGCAGACCAACGGCTTTGCCATAATCTCGCTCGAAGAGAGCAACATCGCCTCCCCCAAGGACCTGATCGGCAAGAAGGTCGCGGTCCAGCCCGGCACGGCCCAGACGACGCTGCTCGATGCGATCCTGGCCAGCAACCAGATCGACAAGACCAAGCTCGACATCATCAATATCGATCCCGGCGCCTTTGTCGGCGCGCTGCTGGAAAAGAAGGTCGACGCCATCCTCGGCGGTGCCGATTTCCATTCGATCCAGATTCGCGAGCGCGGCTTCAAGGTGCGCGACATCTTCTATCGCGATGTCGGCGTGCCGACCGTCGGCCTCTCGATGATCGCCCGCGACGACCGGATCAAGGCCGATKCCGATCTGTTCAAGAAATTCGTCGAGGCGAGCCTCCAGGGCTGGGACGCCGCCCGCAAGAACCCCGACGCTGCGGCCGATGCAGTGGTGGCGCAATTTCCTTCGGTGAAGAAGGCCCAGGTGCTGGCGCAGTTCGACGTCGTCAACAAGCTGCTCTGCGCACCGGGCGCGACGTCACTCGGCAAGGTTCCGGAAAAGAACTGGACCGTCAGCTTCGACCTGCTGACGCAATATCTCGGTCTGCCCAAGGACAAGCCGATCACAGACTATTACTCGACCGAGCTGCTGCCCGCCTCGGCACCAGCCTGTTCCTGAGGATTCCATGAGCCTCGCGACTCAAGCCCCGAGCTCCGGCGCCGCCTCCATCCAGGGACGCGGCGTCATCAAGACCTTCGGCAGCTTCACCGCCGTCGACGGTCTCACCCTCGATATCCGGAGCGGCGAATTCGTCAGCCTGATCGGCCCTTCCGGCTGTGGCAAGAGCACCTTCATGCTCATGGCGGCCGGGCTGATGCCGGTCAGCGCCGGCGAATTGCTGGTCGACGGCCGGACACTGACCGAACCGCTCACCGATATCGGCATCGTCTTCCAGGACCATCTGCTGCTGGAGTTCCGGACCGCTCTGGAGAACGTCATGCTCCAGGCCGAGATCCGTGGCCTGCCCTTGGCGCCGGCACGCGCCCGTGCGCTCGATCTCTTCGCCAAGCTCGGCATCTCGCATGCGGTCGATCGCTATCCGAAGCAGCTCTCGGGCGGCATGCGCCAGCGCGTCTCGCTCGCCCGGGCCCTGATCCACAATCCGTCGGTGCTGATGATGGACGAGCCCTTCGGCGCCCTCGACGCCATCACCCGCACGCAGATCCGGCACGATCTCGAAATGCTCTGGCTGGAGACCGGCAAGACGGTCGTGTTCATCACCCACAGCATCGACGAGGCGATCGGCCTTTCCGACCGCGTGCTGGTGATGTCGCCGACACCCGGGCGCATCGTCGACGAAATCGCGATCGAGCTGCCGCGGCTACGCCCCGCCCATCTCGGCGACTACCCGAGCTTCAACGCCTATGCCGACCGCATCCACGACGCCTTCAGGCGTTTTGGCGTGATCCGGTATTGAGGCTTGCCAGCAGCGCCCATCGGACTAGCCTTCCCGGATGGAAGGAGCCTGCGATGGCCGAGCACGATCACCCGCATTCGCACGACCATGACGAGCCACGCTGGAAACATGACGGCGTGCGCGTCATCACCGGCGACAAGCTCGATCCCAACACCGCCCAGACGCCTGGCATGTTCCGGCAGGCTGCGATCAACCACGCCCGGGTCGGTGCGCAAAAGATCTGGGCCGGCACGGTCTCGATCCAGCCCAATGCCAAGACCGGTGTGCATCATCATGGCGAGCTGGAAAGCGTGATCTATGTCGTGCGCGGCAAGGCCCGCATGCGTTGGGGCGAGAGGCTCGAATTCGTCGCGGAGGCCGGGCCGGGCGACTTCATCTACGTGCCGCCCTTCGTGCCGCACCAGGAGATCAACGCCAATCCGGACGAGCCTCTCGAATGCGTGCTGGTGCGTTCCGACAACGAGGCCGTAGTGGTCAACATCACCGATGTCGACCCGGTCGAGGCGCCTGAAGAGGTCTATTGGATCGACCCGATCCACAAGCACCCACCGGGCGGCGGCTCCCGAGACTAACCGCCGACCTCGAAATCGCCCGGCTGAGCGGGCGCGATCGCCGTGAACAGCGTGCGGTCGGGCTTGAGGTCGAGCAGCGGCGTCCCGTCGAGACAATCGAGCCCACGGACCAGCAGCACCGGCCCCTCCCGGGCGGCCAGCGTGACGATCGAGGTGCCGATCGGATTGGGCCTGACGGGGGAGCGAAGCGCGAAAGTGCCGTGGGTCTGCCCGTCACTTGCAGGACTCTGAAGCACGAGGTCGCGTCGGGACCGGTGCAGCCAGTACAGCACCTCCAGGCGCTCGAAGCGCTCGATCCCGGCAAGCGCCGCATCCCAGGGCTCGAACAGCTCGATCCGACAGAGCGGCCCATCGATCCGCCCCTGGCGCGGGCAGGTCAACCGAGAACTCCACGGCGTCCGGATTCTGCCAATGAAGACCAGTCCGGCATCGCTCGCCACGGGCGGCGCGACCGCAACCTCGTGGTCGCGGATCTCGTTCTCGCGCACCATCGCCGTCAGTCGATCGCGACCATCACGTCGGAGGCCTTCACCACGGCGTAGGCCTGCTGCCCGACCGTGAGCTTGAGCTCGTCGACCGCTGCGTTGGTGATGGCCGAGGTCACGATCGCTCCGCCGATGTCGATGCGGACATGGGCGGTCGTCGCGCCCTTCGTGATCTCGACGATCTTTCCCTTGAGCTGATTGCGGGCGCTGATCTTCACGAGCTTTCTCCTCAGCATGTCCGGAGGGCCATCCCCTCACTCATGGTGATTGACACGGCTCTCGACGCCACGCAACGATCGCTATATTCCACGATGCACAGCGATTGCGATTTCGAGGGAACGCGACCATGACAACCCGCCGCCACGTACTCGGCCTTGCCGCAGCCTTCCTTTTCGGAATGGCCACTGTCTCTGGCAAGGCCCAGGCACAGAGCAAGGAGCTCGTCATTTTCGCGGCTGCGAGCCTCAAGAATGCGCTCGACGAGGCCGCGGCCAGCTGGGTCAAGGAAAGCGGCAAGCCGGCGCCAAAGATCTCCTACGCGGCGAGCAACGCGCTGGCCAAGCAGATCGAACAGGGCGCACCAGCCGATATCTTCATGTCGGCGGATCTCGACTGGATGGATTACGCGGCCTCGAAGAACCTGATCAAGTCTGACACCCGCGTCAGTCTGCTGGCCAACCGGATCGCGCTCATCGCCGCCAAGGATTCGGCTGCCAAGGTCGAACTGAAGCCAGGCGTCGATCTGGCCACCGTGCTCGGCTCCGGCCGGCTCGCCATGGGCAATGTCGATTCCGTGCCCGCCGGCAAATACGGCAAGGCTGCGCTCGAGAAGCTCGGCGGCTGGGACAAGATCAAGGACAAGGTGGCACAGGCCGACAACGTTCGTGCCGCCCTGCTGCTGGTCTCGCGCGGCGAGGCGCCGCTCGGCATCGTCTACACCACCGATGCCGCCGCGGACCCGCAGGTCAAGGTTGTCGCCACTTTCCCCGAGGACTCGCACCCGCCGATCATCTATCCGGTCGCGGTGACCAAGGACTCGGCCAATGCTGACGCCCAGGCCTTCCTGACCTATCTGCGCGGTCCCGCGGCAAAGGGCGCCTTCGAGAAGCAGGGCTTCACGGTGCTGAACAAGGCTGCCAGCTCTTCGTGAGCGACTGGCTGTCCCCTGAGGAGTGGACGGCGGTCAGGCTCAGCCTGCTTGTCGCAACGACGGCCACGATCGCGAGCCTGCCGATCGGCATCGCGATCGCGTTCCTGCTGGCGCGAGGCCGTTTCTGGGGCAAGTCGCTCCTGGACGCCCTCGTGCATCTGCCGCTGATCATGCCGCCTGTCGTGACCGGCTACCTGCTGCTGATCGGCTTCGGACGGCGCGGCCCGATCGGGCAGTTCCTCTATGACTGGTTCGGCATCGTCCTGTCCTTCCGCTGGACCGGTGCCGCGCTTGCCGCCGGGGTGATGGGCTTTCCGCTTATGGTGCGGGCGATCCGGCTCTCGATCGAGGCCGTCGATCGCAAGTTGGAGGATGCCGCCGGCACCCTTGGCGCCAGTCCGCTCTGGGTCTTCCTCGCCGTGACCCTGCCGCTGTGCCTGCCCGGCATCGTCGTTGGCATGATCCTGAGCTTCGCCAAGGCGATGGGCGAGTTCGGCGCAACCATCACCTTCGTCTCGAACATCCCCGGCGAGACCCAGACTCTGCCCTCGGCGATCTACACCTTCACCCAGGTGCCGGGAGGCGAGGCCGGAGCCATGCGGCTGACGCTGATCTCGATTGCCATATCCGTCATCGCACTGTTTGCCTCCGAGGCGATGGCGCGGTTTGTCGGGCGCCGGATCGCGATCGAATGACACCGGCTCTCGATGTCGCGGTTGAGCATCGGCTCGGGAACTTCCTGCTCGACGCCCGCTTCACTGCGGATGGCGGTCTGACGGCTCTCTTCGGGCGCTCCGGCTCGGGCAAGACCTCGCTGGTCAATGTCATCGGCGGCCTGATCCGCCCGACACGTGGCCGGATCGTCGTCGCCGGCGAAACCCTGGTCGATACCGACCGCGGCATCTTCGTCCCCAAACATCGCCGCCGGATCGGCTATGTCTTCCAGGAAGCGCGGCTGTTCCCGCATCTCACCGTCCGCCAGAACCTGCTCTTCGGACGCTGGTTCGCCCGGCACCACGGCCATGACGGCACCGAGATTGCAAGCGTACTCGAACTGCTCGGCATCGGCCATTTGCTGGAGCGCCGCCCCGCGGGGCTCTCCGGCGGCGAGAAGCAGCGCGTGGCGATCGGCCGAGCCCTGCTGGCAAGGCCGCGCCTGCTCTTGATGGACGAGCCGCTCGCTTCGCTTGACGAAGCACGCAAGGCCGAGATTCTGCCCTATATCGAGCGATTGCGCGACGAGATGGGCCTGCCGATCGTCTATGTCTCGCATTCGGCGGCCGAGGTCGCACGCCTTGCGACGAATCTGGTCATCGTCGACCAGGGCGCGGTCAAGGCGTCGGGCCCGACGGCCGAGGTGATGTCGCGGCTCGATGTCGCGATGCTGCCCGGGGCGCCGGAAGCGAGCGCCGTACTCGACGCCGAAGTCACGGGTCTTGACCCTGTCCATCACCTGGCGACGCTGTCGACCCAGGCAGGCCGGCTCTTTGTCGCGCGTCCCGGTCTGCGCGCGGGAGCGCGGCTGCGCGTCCGCATCCTCGCCAGCGACGTTCTCCTCAGCCTCAACCCGCTGGAAGGCATCAGTGCACTCAATGTGCTGCCGGGTACCATTGCCGAGGTCGGCATGGGGCGCGGAACGGAGGGAGCCGCCGTCGACCTGCGCATCGATTGCAATGGCGCCATGCTCGTTGCCCGGCTGACCACGAAATCGGTGTCTCAGCTTGGGCTGAAACCGGGCAGCCCGATCTATGCGGTCATCAAAAGCGTCTCGGTCGATGCGCCCTGACGATGTCCTGCCGCATGCAATGGAGACTGGCGGTGCCATTGCGCTGTAGTTCGGCATATATGGCTATGCGGCGGGAAACGACGATGCGGGCCTGACCGAAGCCGGCTAGACTGGTTGCGCAACAAGGACGCCTGAATGCCCGAAACGCCGCCGCCCCCCGCCGTCGAACTCAGCCTCAGGCTCGACTTCTCGCCCGGCGGCCGACTCGGCCCGGGCAAGGTCGAGTTGCTCGAAGCTGTCGAGCAGACGGGCTCGATTTCTGCAGCGGGACGGGCGATGACCATGTCCTACAGGCGAGCCTGGCTATTGGTCGACGAACTCAACAGGATGTTCCGGCAACCGCTTGTGGAAGCCCAGCCCGGCGGCAGCAAGGGCGGTGGAGCGCATCTGACGCCGCTCGGACGCGAGGTCGTGGCGCATTACCGCGCTGTCGAGAGCAAGGCACTGAAGGCGGGCAATCTTCATATCGAAGCCCTGCGCGGGCTCGTCGACGAGCGGGGCGGCAAGTCCTGATCGGCAAGTCCTGAAACGAGAACGGCGCACGGTCGAACCGACCGCGCGCCGTGGAAGCCGGGCCTCAGGCTCAGCGTTCGATCATCTTGTTCCAGCGGCTGTTCCATTCCGGGCGCTTGGCGTTGATCGCATCCCAGTCCAGCGTCACTGCGGTCTTCATGTTGGCGTGGARGGCCTTGAGCTTCTCCTCGGCCTCCGGCGTCGTGGCCTTTGCCTTGGTGTTGGAAGGCACGACATTGCCGGCAGCCAGCGCCTTGCTCTGCGCATCGGCCGAAAGCAGATAGGCCGCCAGCTTCTGTGCCAGCTCCGGCTCCGAGTTATTGGCGATGACGCATTGCGCCACCATCAGCACGACGGACCCTTCCTTCGGCTGGGCATATTCCGCCGCAATGCCCTTTTCCTTCAAGGTCGCGACCGCCGTCGGCGTCAGCGGGAAGATCGCTGCTTCGCCGGTCTGGACCATTTCCGAGATCTTGGCCGAGCTCGGGATGAACTCGAGCACGTTCTTGCCGATCAGGTCGCGGAACTTGCTGAAGCCCGGCTCGACATTGGTCTCGTTGCCGCCCTGGATACGGTTGAACATCAGGAAGGCGTGCAGACCGAAGGACGACGCCGAGGCCGACTGGAACACGACCTTGCCCTTGAACTTCGGGTCGGCGAGATCMATCCACGAAGTCGGCGCAGCCCAGCCCTTCTCGTCGAACATCTTCTTGTTATAGGCGAGCCCGGTCATGCCGAGGTCGATACCGACTGCCATGTCGTCCTTCATCCGGGTGCCCTGAGCAAGCTCGGCCAGCTCCGGACCGGGCTTCAGCTTTTCGCAGAGGCCGGCGCCGATCGCGCGCACCATGACGCCGTCATCGAGGAACATCACATGCATCTGCGGCTTGTCCTTGGCCGCAGTCGCCTTGGCCAGGATGTCCGAGGAAGTGCCCGGCACGACGACGATCTTGACGTCATTGGCCTTCTCGAACTCGGGGAAGACAGCCTGCGTGAAGGTGCGCTCGAAATTGCCGCCATTCATGCCGACATAGAGCGTCTTGGACTGCGCCATGGCGGCGCCGGAGGCGACGACGGCAAATGCGGCGACAGTGCTCGCCAGAGCGGTACGGCGGTTGATCATGAACGTGTCTCCCTTGTGTGTGGTGGCTCTGATGCTTCTCCCGCACCCGAGCCTCGGTCTGTGCGGGTCGAAATCGGAACGGGCGCGAAGCGTCCGATCGTGAACGCGTCGATGGGCGTCGTGCTGCGCCCGTCGCGGACAAGTTCGGCGAGGACCTCGCCGACGCCGGGAGCGATCTGAAAGCCGGCCCCGGTGAAGCCGAAGGCGTGGATCAGGCCGGGTGTCGTCAGGCTCGGCCCGATCACCGGGTTGCGATCGGGTATCGCTCCCTCGGTGCCGCTCCAGAAGCGGATGGCATGGGCGTGGCGCAGGCCCGGGAAGAGTTCGGCCGCGCGGTTCATGATGGCAAGCGCGCCCTCGCCGCGTGGGCGCGAGAAATCGGGATCGTCCAGGGGCAAGGCGCGTTCGCCGCCGACGACGCAATTGCCGCGCTCGACCTGCCGGGCATAGATGCCGCCGCCCTCCATGCCGATATTGGCGGTCATGATCGCCTCGAGCGGCTCGGTCACCACCATCGAGGGATAGATGCGCGCAAGCGGCACAGGCTCGCCAAATGCCGCAGCGAAGCTGTCAGCCCAGGCGCCCGCGCTGTTGATGACGAAACGCGCGCTCAGCGAGAGATCATCGCCCGCTTCCAGCGCGAAGCCCGCACCGTTGCGCGTTACGCCCTTCACCGGCGTGTTCTCCAGCACATGGACACCGACACGGCGCGCTGCGCTGGCAAAGCCGGTCGAGACCAGTCGCGGATTGGCATGGCCGTCRCCGGCGCAGAAGGAGGCGCCGAACACGTCGCCGCCGACCCAGCCGAAGCGCTCGCGCAGGCCGTTATGGCCAATCAGCTCGAGACCGAGCCCCTGTCCGGCAACTGTCTCGGCATAGGCTTCAAGTGCAGCCATGTCGGCCTCGTCGCGCGCGAGCTTGAGGTGGCCGGAGCGCAGGAACTCGCCATCGATGCCGATCAACGCCTGCAGCCGCGGCCAGATGGCATGCGCGCGCTGAGACAGCGGCAACTGCTCGAGCGGCCGTCCCTGGCGACGCACACCGCCATAGTTTACGCCGCTCGCCTGCGCGCCACAAAAGCCCTTGTCGAGCAGCGCCACCGACATGCCCATGCCGCGCAGCGCAAGAGCCGCCGAACTGCCGACCAGGCCGCMGCCAATGATGGCGACATCGACATCAAGACGCCGGCTCATTCCGCGGCCTCCGCACCGGTCTCGGCCATCGTCAACGCGAGGGGGATCGGCTTGACCGGCGCCTGGCTCCGCAGCCGGCCGACAGCGTCGATTCCCCGGCCCGTCTCTCCGGCGAGAAGCTCGGCCGCCACGCTGCCGCAGATCCGCCCCTGGCAACGGCCCATGCCGATCCGGCTGACGGCCTTCAGCCGATTGAGCTCGCTGATCTCGAAATGACCGACCGCGCGGCGAACCTCGCCAGCGCTGATCTCTTCGCAGCGGCAGACGGGGGTCTCGTCGGCAATGTCCTTCGCCCAATGCGCCGGGAACGGGAACGCGGCTTCGAGGACATTGCGGAAGCGGCCGATGCGGGAAAGCGCGCGCCCAATGGCCTCGGCGCGCTCCGGGTCATGCGGCAAGCCGCGATCCTCGAGCAGGGCTAGCCCGGCGCGCTCGCCCGCGAGTTCCGCCGCATCGGCACCCGCAATGGCAGCCCCGTCACCCGCGAGATAGACGCCTGGCACGCTGCCACGACCGGCCGCATCGCGTTCAGGGAGCCAGGCACGGTCACGCTCGTCGAACCCGAAGCGGCAACCGGCGAGATCGGCGAGCTGGGTTTCCGAGCGCAGCGCCAGGCCGTAGCCGATGCCATCGCAGGAGAGCCTCCGCGAGCGCGTGCCCTGGCGCCACAGGATCGCCTCGACGCGCCTGTCCCCTTCGACGCGGACATCCTCCACGCCATAATGCAGCGCGACGCCGCGCAGCCTGAGTTCGGCCGTCATCCGCATGCCGCGCAAGATGACCGCAGGTTCGAGCGCAAGGCCGCGCAGCAGGTTGAGCTTCGCGTTGAAGGGAGCGGTATCCAGCACCGCGGCGACGTCGACGCCAGCCTTCAGATACTGCCAGGCGACGAGATAGAGCAGCGGCCCGGAGCCGAGGAAGACGACGCGCGAGCCAATGGCGCAGCCTTGCGCCTTCAGTGCGATCTGGGCACCACCGAGGGTGAAGACGCCCGGCAGGGTCCAGCCCGGAATCGGCAGKATGCGATCGGTCGCCCCGGTTGCCAGGATCAACCCATCATAGGCGATCTGCCGGTTGGTTCCTGCCACTGCGATATCGGCCTGGCCGTCCCGCAGGTTCCAGAGCAGCGCCTGCGGCCAGTAGTCGAGCCGTCCGGCAAGGGCGGCGAAATCGCTGTGCAGCCGCTCGGCCTTCGACGCTTCGGAGCCATAGAGCGCCGCGCTGCTGCGTTCGTCGGCAACCAGCCTCTGGCGATAGATCTGACCGCCGCAGGCGGGCGCCTCGTCGACGACGAGCGGTCGCAGGCCAGCCTTGACCAGTGCCTCGGCGGCCCGGACGCCGGCGGGCCCGGCGCCAACGATCAGCGGTTGCGCACGCGCCGTCACGCCACCCTCCCCTTGGCTGTCACGATCCGCATGCCGGCGGCGAGCGCCGTGGTGCAGGCGCGCAGGCGTGCCCCGCCTTCGAGACGGACCCAGCAATCCTGGCAGGCGCCCATCTGGCAGAAGCCGGCGCGCGGCGAAGCCGAGAACTCGCTCACCCGCAGCACCTCGCTGCGATTGAGGATGGCGGTCAGCACGGTGTCTCCGGCCCGCCCCTCGCAAGGCTCGCCGTCGAGAATGAAGGCGATGACCGGGTGGCTTTTGCGTGCGATGCGGTGAAGCAATGGCATCGGTCCGCGCTCACTTCTGTCCGACGAGGATCTTGTCGAGCCCGAACGCGCGGTCGAGCACCAGCATCGCGCCGGCCGTCAGCGCGATCATCAGCGCCGAGACCGCCGCCATCATCGGGTCGATGGATTCGGTCGCGTACATGTACATACGGACCGGCAAGGTCACGGTCGCCGGCGAGGTGACGAAGATCGACATCGTCAGCTCGTCGAAGCTGTTGATGAAGGCGAGCAGCCAGCCGCCGGTGATGCCCGGCAGGATCATCGGCGCGGTGACGCGGCGGAATACCGTCCAGTGCGAGGCGCCGAGCGTCATCGCCGCCTGCTCGGCACTGCGATCCATGCCCGAGAGCGCCGCAAGGACCAGCCGCAGCACATAGGGCGTGACGATGATGACATGGCTGACCACCAGCCAGGTGAAGCTTCCGGTCGCGCCGATCAGGGCGAAGAGCCGCAGGAAGGCCACGCCCAGGACGAGATGCGGGATGATCAGCGGCGACAGGAAGAGCGCGTTCAGCCCATCACGGCCGGGAAAGTCGTAGCGGTCGATGGCGAGCCCGGCCGGCACGGCGAGTGCGATCGCGATCGTTGCCGACAGTGTCGCGAGCCACAGGCTGTTGACGAAGGAGGCGACGAAATCCGGGTGCACGAAGATCTCGCGGAACCAGCGCAGCGAGAAGCTGGTGGTCGGGATCGAGAGCGTGTTCTCGGGCGTGAAAGCGACGAGGCAGATGACCAGCAGCGGCGCCAGCACGAAGGCGACGACGAGCGTGTGGAAGGCGAGCGCGATCGGACCATTTTTCTGCATGGCGCTTATCCCAGGGTCCGGCGGGCGCGGGCTTCGACCATGCGGTTATAGGCCAGCATGATGATGAGGTTCGCGACGAGCACGATGATCGCGATCGTGGCGCCGAGCGGCCAGTTCAGCTCATGCATGAACTCGTCATAGACGAGCGTCGCCGCCATCTTGAGCCGGCGGCCACCAAGCAGGCCGGGGATCGCGAAGGCGCTGGCCGAGAGCCCGAAGACGATCAGGCTGCCAGATAGCATGCCCATGCTGACCTGCGGCATCACCACCCGGCGCAGCGCGGTGAAACGCGAGGCGCCAAGCGTCCAGGCGGCAGCCTCGACGGAAGGATCGAGCTTCTGCAGCGAAGTCCAGACCGGGATGACCATGAAGGGCAGCATGACGTGGACAAGCGCGATCACGATCGCCGTCTCGGTGTAGAGCAGCTTCACGGTGCCAAGCCCAAGCGCCTGGAGTGCCTGGTTCACCAGTCCGGTCGAGCCAAGCAGCATGCTCCAGCCAAAGGCACGCACCACCACCGAGACGAGCAGCGGCCCGATGATCACCAGCAGGAAGACGGAGCGCCAGGGATCGCGCATCCGCGCCAGGATATAGGCCTCGGGCACACCGATCAGCGCGCAGAGCAGTGTCGTCAGAGCAGCCACGCGCAGCGTCCGCAAGAAGATACCGAGATAATAATCGTCCGTGACCACCGCGAGGTAGTGGGCGAACGTGAATTCGTTCTTGATGCCCGTGCCGTGGTCATAGACGTGGAATGACAAAATCACCGTCAGCACCAGCGGGACGATGACCAGAGCCAGGAACAGCAGGGCGCCGGGCGAGACCAGCAGCCAGGGCGTCAGCGCCGAGCGGGCCCGACTCATGCCGCGGCTCCGGTCGTAGCGGTAACGGCCTCGACCCGCAGGCTCGCAGGCGTCCAGTCCAGTGCAACGGCATCGCCCTCGCCTGCCGGCTCTTCGCCATGGTTGGGAACCGAGACAGAGAGCGCTCCAACCGGCGTCTCGACGGTGAAGAGCCAGTAGCTACCGAGGAAGAAGCGATTGACGATGGTACCGTCGAGCCGGCCCTGGCCCTGCGACCGCAGCAGGATCTTTTCAGGACGCAGCGAGAGCGCGACCGTCTGGCCGTCCGGGAAGCTCGCCTGCTCGCAAGGCAGGGACACGCCGTTGATCTGCGGTGTTCCGGCGGGGCCGTGCCCTCGCCAGATGCCGTCCAGCCGGTTCATCTTGCCGACGAAGGAGGAGATGAAAGCCGTAGCCGGGCGCTCATAGAGCCGGTAGGGCGCATCGATCTGGGTCATGCGACCCTGCTCCATCACGACCACCCGATCGCTGATCGACAAGGCTTCCGCCTGGTCATGCGTGACCATGATCGTCGTCGTGCCGACGCTCTGCTGGATCCGGCGCAGTTCGAACTGCATTTCCTCGCGCAGCTTGGCGTCGAGATTGGAAAGCGGCTCGTCGAGCAGCAGCACCGGGGGCACGATCACCAGTGCACGCGCGATCGCGACGCGCTGGCGCTGGCCGCCCGAAAGCTGGCGCGGATATCGGTCGGCAAGCTGGGCCAGATGCACCAGCCCGAGCATCGTCTTGACGCGCTCGTCGCGCTCGGCGCGGGCGACCTTGCGCATCTCCAGGCCGAAGGCGACGTTCTGCGCCACGGTCATGTGCGGAAACAGTGCATAGCTCTGGAAGACGATGCCGAGACCGCGCGTGTTCGGCTTCTCACGGGTGATGTCGCGCCCGTCGAGAGCGATCTTTCCGCCTGTCGGTTCGACGAGGCCGGCGATCATCTGAAGCGTCGTGGTCTTGCCGCAGCCGGACGGACCGAGCAGCGAAACGAACTCGCCCTTGGCGACGCTGAGGTCGACATCGCGCACCGCGGCGTGATCGCCATAGACCTTGCTCAGCGACGCCAGCGTCAGGAAGCCCATCTCCACCTCGCCTGGTAGACACCCCGGGAGCATCGAACGGGGCGCCGATCTGCAACGGCGCAAGGAGGCGGCAGGGGCACGAATTCGTCAATTTATAATTTCATAGAAGATAATTTCATTTGACTTAATTTCGACATATGGAATTTTCTAAAGGACATCGAAATGCAAATTCGGACAACCGAATGAACGATTCAGCCGAAGCGACATCGAGCCTGCGTCGCGCGCTCGGTCTCCTGCGCATCCTCGCGGCAGCAGATCCCGCCGGCATACGCCTGAAGGACCTCTCCGAGGCGGCAGGCTGCAGCCAGCCGACGGCGCATCGCGCCTTGCAGGACCTGATCGCGGAAGGTTTCGCCGAGCAGGTCACCGGTGGGAAGCGTTACCGGCTGGCCCTGGACTTCTTCGTGCTGGCGGCCCGCGCCGGCCAGGCCAGCGGATTGCGCGATCTTGCACGGCCGGTACTGCTGCGCCTCTCGGCGACGCTGCACGACACCATCTTCCTGCTGGTCCGCAACGGCTACGATGCTGTCTGCCTCGATCGGGTCGAAGGCCCCTTCCCGATCCGGTCCTTCACGGGCGATATCGGCGGCAAGGTGCCGCTCGGCATTGGACAGGGCAGCCTCGCCATTCTCGCGCATCTTCCCGAGGACGAACGCGAGGCCGTGATCCGCTTCAATATCCCGCGTCTGCTCGATCGCGGCTTTCTGGACGAGGCCGGCCTGCGCATCGCGCTGGCCGAGGCACGCGAGCTGGGCTGGGTCAGCCTCAATACCGGGCTGATCCCGGGCATGGCCGGCCTCGGCGTGCCGGTCTTCGATGCAGAAGGCCGCGCCGTCGCGGCGCTCAGCATCGGCACTCTGGCGGAGCGCCTCAGCGACGAGCGGGGCCCGAATGTCGCGCGGATTCTCCAGCGGGAGGCCGCGACGCTCGGCGCGAGCCTCAATCCGTTCGATGTTTCGCTGCGCTATCCCTCACGCAGCCTCAGCAGCACGGCCCGCCAGTATCCCTGAGAAAGCGAGGCGGGCGCGATCACTCCACCTTGGCGATCGCTTCGATCTTCTCGATGCCGCCGAGCTTCGGGGCGAATGAGATCCAGACCTTGCGGGCACCGGCCTCCCAGCCTGGACGATCCTCCGGTTGGACGAGCTTGCCCCCCTCGGATTGCGCCTTGGCCATCGATGCCTCCTCGTCGGCAAGGATGAGGTCATCGAAATAGGACGTGCCTTCGGCTGCCGCCTCGGACAGCGCCTTGCGATCCTCCGCCGTAAGCCCCTTCCAGAAGGACGCCGAGACATAGACGACGCCGCTCGCCCAGATATGCCCGGTCTCGATCAGATAKGGCACGACCTCGTGCAGCTTGAAGCCGACATAGGCCGATTTGGTGAGGTCCATGGCATCGACGACGCCGGTTTTCAGCGCGTTATAGGTTTCGGGGATCGGAATCGGCGTCGGATAGGCGCCGAGTCCCGACCAGAGCTCGGTATGAAGCGGGCTCTGGATTACGCGGATGCGCTTGCCCTTGACCGATTCAGGCGTCGTCAACGGCTCCTTCGCCAACAGGTGGCGCGCGCCGTAATTGATGAAGCCGAGCACGACAAAACCCTGCGCCTCGTATTTCGCCTTGAGTTCGGCGCCAAGCGCACCATCAAGCACGCGCTTGAGATGGCCACGATCGCGGAACAGGAAGGGCAGATCGAGGATCTGGCCGTCCGGCACCCAGGAGGAGAGCGCCGAGATCGTCGAAAGCGAGGCCTGGACCGAACCGAGCCTGATCCCTTCCGCGACCTCCTTCTCGCCGCCGAGTGCCGCGTTGCCGACGATGCGCAGATCGAAGCGGCCGGGCGCGGTCCTGTTCAGCGTCTCCGCGATCCTGCGCCAGATCTTCGTCTCTGGCTTGTCCTCGCCGAAGAGCGAGGCGACGGTCACCGGCCGGCCAGCGGCATGGACCGCACGAGCCGAGAGGAGCGCGGGCGCGGCAAGCAGGCCTGCGGCGACTTGGCGGCGGGTCAACGACATCAGAAGAACTCCTTGATGGAAAGCGGGAGCGACGGCCAGACGGCTGCACCGAGCGAGAGAACGGCGAGCGCCACCAGCAGCGAGCCGAGCAAGGGCAGCACAGCGCGGAAGACCGAGCCCGCGGGAATGCGCAAGATGCCGCTGACGACATAGACGAGGATGCCGAGCGGCGGCGTCAGCCCGTGGATCATCAGGTTGACGACGAGGATGACGCCGAACTGGATCGGGTCCAGTCCGGCCGCGACGGCGACCGGCAACAGCAGCGGACCGAGCAGCAGGATCGCAGCGCCGATATCGAGGAAGAGCCCCGCCGCCAGCAGCACGAGATTGGCGAGCAGGATCACCGCATAGGGACCGGCGCCGAGAGCGGTCACCAGGGCTGCCATCTGGTCCGAGACCCGGTCGACCGCGAGCATGAAGGCAAACGGCGCGGAGGCTCCGATGAGCAGGCCGACGGCCGCTGCCTCCGTCGCCGATTTCCGCAAGGCGGCGAAGACGGTGCGACCATTCAAGCTCCGTAGCGCGAGGCAGGTCACCAACGAATAGGCCACCGCGAGCGCAGACGCTTCCGTCACGGTCACCACGCCGAAGCGGATGCCGACCACCACGACGATCCCGAGTCCGATCGCGGGCAGCGCCCCGACAAAGCTTCGCACGCGCTCGACACCGGTCGCCTTCGGCGCAGCGTCGACGACATTGCGCACGCTGAGATGAATGCCGATGGCGAGAGCCAGCGCCAACACCCCACCAGCGATAAAACCGCCAACCAGAAGCGAGCCGACCGAAAGGTTTGTCGCAGTCGCCAGCAGCAGGAACGCGATCGAGGGCGGGATGATATTGTCCAGCATCGAGACGCCGGCGACGATCGCGCCAGCCTGCGCCGGCGGATAACCACGGGCGATCAGCGTCGGCGCCATCACCTTGGCCCCGAAGGCGGCATTCGCCACCGAAGAACCCGACGCCCCTGAGAACAGGACGCTCGCGACGAGCGCCGTCTGGGCGAGGCCCGCCCGCAGGTGCCCGACGAGCGCCCCGGCAAAGCGCACGAGCCGTTCCGCAAGGCCGCCTTTGGTCAGCAACTCGCCCGCTAACAGGAAAAAGGGGACCGCGAGCAGCAGGAACTTGCTGATCCCGGAGACCGTGTTCTGCACGATCGCTGGCTCGGGAAGCAGCCCGCCAAAGGCCCCTGTCAGCGAGACGCCGGCCAGCAGCGCGAATGGCAGAGGCGCGCCCAGGATCAGGCCAAGCCCGGCAAATCCGGCGGCGATGAGGCTCGGTGGCTCGACGAAGAGCCCGGTGACCTGCTGCGCCAGCAGGTAGGAGCCGATCCMGACCGCAAGCGAAAGCGCTGCCGAGAGCCAGGAGCGGTCCAAGGCAGCGCGAGCCAGAACGACCAGCAGCGTCAGTCCGCCCCCGATCGCGAAGACGCCGAAGCGCAGCGACTCCGGCAAGCCCAGCACGGTCGAGACGCCGCCGACCTGCGCCGCGACCCCGGCGCCGCCAAGCGCGAGCACGAGTGAGCCATGCACGGCAAAACCATCGGCCAGGATCGCCGCCCCTCGCTGTCCCGAGGCCGGCAATAACCTGACGATGACATCGAGCCGCATGGCAAGCGCGCTGGTCGCGGCAAGCGGCGCTCCGATGGCGATCAGCGCGGCATGAAGCCAGATCGCCAACTCGTCCGACCAGACGAAGCCGCCGCCGAAGACATACCGACGAATGACAGCCGCAATGACCACGCTGAACAGGATCGCGAGCAGCGCCGCGCCCGCAATCTCGAGGACCGAGACGAGGCGCGACAGCGCGCGCGCGGCAGGGCGACGCAAAAGCCCGGGCGTTTCCGCCCTCACATCAGCCAAGGTTGTCATCACGCGTTCGCCAGGAGCTTAGCGCAGGGGCGAAAAGGCGGTCGGCCGCAGGATACGGCTTCGCATCTCGAGAACATAGGGCGCAGCCTTGGCGCGAAAGGCCTGCCAGGCAGGGTCGGCTTCCATTGCGGCACGCCGACGTTCGCGGTCGCCGGCATCCTCGAAGCGCCACATATGCACGACCTCGTTGACCACGCCGGTATCGGTGGTGAACCAGCCGATCAGATGGCCGAGATGCGAGACCTGCAGTTCCATGCCTTCGCGGACATAGAGGTCGAGATAATCGCGCACATGGGCGGGCTTGATGGCATAGGTGCGTTCGTCGAGGATCATGACTTAGCCTGCGGCTTTCGCTGAGAGGTCGCGGTCGAACAGGTTGGACCAGGTGAAGGCCGAGCCCGCCCGGGGAGTTCTTGCCACGTCGAGATGCGGCAAGACCAGTTCGGCGAAGCGGTAGGCTTCCTCGAGCAGCGGCATGCCGGACAGAATGAAGGTCTCGATGCCCGCCGCCTGATAGGCGCGCAACGTCCGGATCACGGTCTCGGGCGAGCCGACGATTGCAGTGCCGGGCCCGGGACGCACGAGCCCCAACCCAGCCCAAAGTCCTGGCGCAATCTCGAGGTCACGCGCGAATTTGGGCTTCAACCCGCCATGCAGTGCCGTCATCTTCTGTTGCCCGACTGAATCCGTGCCGGCCACGAAACGGGCATTGGCCGCGATGGCGGCGTCGTCCATCTGATCATGGAGATCCTGAGCCGCCGCCCAGGCCTCCTCGTCGGTCTCGCGGACGACCACATAGAGCCGGATGCCATAGTTCAACTCGCGGCCATGGGCCGCGGCGCGCGCCCGCACATGCCCGACCTTTGCAGCCATCTCGTCCGGGGTTTCGCCCCAGGACAGATAGGTATCGACATGCTTGGCAGCGACCTCGATCGCAGCCTCGGAAGAGCCCCCGAACCAGAGATCGGGCTGCACCATCGGATCAGCACCCGAGAGAGCGAGCTTGGCCTCGATCGTCTCGACATGGCGTCCCTTGAAGGTCACCGTTTCGCCGGCGAGGATGCGCCGGAACACAGTGAGATATTCGTCGGCCATCACGTAGCGCTCGTCATGGGGCAGCATCATGCCATAGGCGCCGAGCATCTTGGCGTCGCCCGAGACGATGTTGATCAGCAACCGCCCCTTGGAGAATTCCTGGAAGGTCGCGGCCATCTTGGCCAGCAGCACCGGCGGGATCAGCCCGGGGTGGATCGCCGTCAGGAAGCGCATTCGCTCAGTGAAGGGCAGCAGCGATGCGCCGAGAACCCAGACGTCATGCGCACCGGTCGCCAGCAGCGCGCCAGTGAAGCCGAGATGATCATAGGCCCGCGCCAATTGCTGCAGATAGGCATGATCCATCTTGCGGGCGCCGTCCTTCTTCCAGGGATAGCGGCCGTCAGGGGCGGTCAGATACCAGAGCACATTCATAGGCTTTGTCTCATGATTTGCAGTGATGCCTAAGCCGAAGCGGCGGCGTCTTCGAACCGGGAGAGGCCGAGCGCTCGCCGAAGAATGCCATGGCGGACGAGGCAGGCGGCCTCCTGCTCCTGTTCGGCCAGAACGGCGGCGTCGATCGCAGAGGTGCGCCAATCGCGCGAGCGCAGAACGGCGAGCCATTGCGCTTCATCGACATCCCCCGATGCCGAGAGCTGGCGAGCAGCCGCTTCTGCATGGTCCTCAACGAAGCGCGCGATGCGCGCGATGTGCTTGTGGAAGGCGGCGATCTGGTTCGGCCGCCGATCGAGGACCGGACGATGCGTCCAGAACAGAGAGCGATTTGGGATGACGCCTCGCGTATCCGCCATGGCGACAAGCCCGCCTCGATCCAGCTCCACAGGCAGGTGAGGATCCATCGCGATCCAGGCCGCGACCTCGCCCTGCCGCAGAGCCCTTGCCGAAGCCACTGGCGAAAGATCGATGCGGTTGAAATCCGCAAGGCCCAGGCCAGCCCGTTCGGCGAGATGCGCCAGCAGATAGGTATGGAACGAGCCCTCGACGAGGGCGATCCGGCAGCCTTTGAGGCCTGCCAATGCGACCTCAGCCTCGTCCTTCCGCCTCAGGATGGCACCATTGGCCGGGCGCGGTTGCCGCGAGATAGACCGCCTCGAGCCCCAGATCTTGCGCGGTCAGCGGGGGCGTCGAGCCGGTGCCGCCGAGTTCGATCTCGCCGCCGGCGAGCAGTTCTCCGGTCGCGCGGCCATCGGCATAGTCGACGAACGCCCAGCGCTGATCGCCCTCCCTCTCCGCGAGCAGCCGCGCGAGGCGCAGATGTAGGTTGTTGGCATGGACCCCGACGCGAAGGCGGTCAGGCGAATGAAGACCGCTCATCTCGTCCCCTCAGCCAGCCGGGAAGGCGCCTTCGAAGACACTGGTCGAAAGCGGATTGCGCTGGCTCGGAACCTCGCGGGCCTGCAGTGCCTCGGGCAATTGCGCCTTGTCGCCCACCTTGCCAATGGCGACGGCCGCCTCGACCCGATAGCCGCCGGGAACATTCAACTCCACCGCAGCCCACTCAAGATCGAGCCCCGCCATGCCATGCGCCTGCCAGCCCGAGCGGGTCGCCTGCAATGCGAGATGGGCCCAGGCCGCACCGGCATCGAAGGAATGAGTGTGGGAGGCGATTTCCTCGACCTTGCCCGGAACGGCAAGCGTCGACTTCGAGACGATCACGACGAGTGCCGCCGAGTCCTTGGCCCATGACGCATTGAACGCATTCAGCAGGCCTAGCAGCCGATGCCAATGGGCGGAGGCACGGCGGGCATAGATGAAACGCCAGGGCTGGGAATTGTACGAGGATGGCGCCCAGCGCGCGGCTTCGAACAGAGAGAGCAACTCGGCTTCGCTGATCTCATCGTCACTGAATGCACGAGGCGACCAGCGTTCGAGAAAGAGTGGATCGATCGCATGGTCAGCGGCGCGGTCATTGGCAGTCGTCGGCATGATCCGGATGTCCGTGAGGCAGTATTGAGAAGTATGGCACCAAAGCACTGAGGCAGATTCGCCGCAGAATTGCGAACGTTCGGGCAGGGAACGTCCGCGATAACGCTCTCACGACTGGTCGAGCGAACCTTCGCCGCTTACGAAGACCGCCTGAGATCGTGCAGAAAGCATCGAGCTTGGACCGGCTCCGGTCAATAGAATTGTCTGTTTAAACGAACGATCGATTTGGAAGATTCTTTACGAACAGCCTCTAGATACGAGCAACCAATTCTCAATTGCCGTTTGCCGTCGGGGAATGCAGCCAAAAAACCCAAATCTGCCGCACGATCACCGCACAAGAATCCGTCATGCCGAACGAACGTGAACTTGCCCTTCCCTCCTCTGACGCTCCGCCCGGGTTCTTTTCCGGCCGCCGCGAGAAAAATTCCGACGGCAGGCGGAACCTTTGCGTCGCTGCGGCGTTTGCGGCGAAATGCGGGAGGTTGCGGTCATGAATGGCGTGGTGTTCGCCTCGGCAGTCGTCCTTTGCGGAGGCATCGTTTCGGTCCTCACCGGGAGTATTCCCACCCACGGATTTTTCGCTGAGTTTGTCTGGTCAGGGCTAGCCTTGGCTGGGCTGATCACCATCGCAGGCATCGAAGCCTCGAGYTGAATTCTCGTCTGCTCTTTGGTGTGAAAGGCGCCCTTCGTTACGAAGGCTCGCGCTGCTTCCTGCTTGCTGCTTCGCCCCGGCCTGAGTTGAGCGTAGGATCGTCTGCGCTGTCCGAGCCTTGCCACCAGGCATAGGCGGGTTTTGACCAGACTTGAGGTGGCGGCCGCCGCCGGCCTCGCAGCCCACGGTCCAGATGGGAGTTCGCGATGAATACAGCCAACCTGCAGCTAGAAGGCCTGCTTGTCGCCGTAGCCGAACTCACGCGCCTGCTGGTTCGCAAGGGACTTGTCGAGGAAGCCGAGGTCGAGTGGGCCCTGGACCGTGCGGAAACGAGTCTCCGCTCCGACCACAGACGCATGGGCCAACTCCGGGAGAGCAATGCCGACGCCGTCACATTCCCCGTGCGCTTTCTGAGCGCCGCCTTGAGGAATACCGGGGACGCCCCGCTCTCCTTCTCGGAACTGGCGTGTCATGTCGGGCAGTCGAAGCCGGCCCGGGTGCCGCAACCTCCTCCCCCTGCATCCTGACATCGGGTTCGACTTCAAATCTCCACCACCGCAACGCCGAAATGCCGCAATCGCCTCCATACCATGAGCTAGCTTATGATATGGAGGCCTGAGCATGCGGCGCCCACTCAAGCGCGAACTCGTTTTCCAGCTTCTCGAGACCTCCCGGCAACTGCGCAGCTATGTCGACCAGCGCGCACGGGAAAATGGCACGACCCGCGCGCAATGGAGCGTGCTGGCTCGTCTGCGCCGCGCGGAAGGTCTCAATCAGGCCACGCTCGCCGAGATGCTCGAGCTGCAACCGATCTCGTTGACACGCCTGCTTGACCGCCTGGAAAGCCAGGAACTCGTCGAGCGCCGCCTTGATCCCCAGGATCGGCGCGCACGGCTCCTGCACCTGACCTCCGCGGGTCGAAAGCTCGTCGACGATCTCGATGCGCTGCGCGCAGAGATCGCCGGCGAGGTACTCGACAGTATCGACGAACCTTCTCTCTCGACGACCCTGGCGACACTCGCATCTGTCCGGGACAGGCTGAGGCACGGAGCCCCGGAGCGCGCCGAGGCGAAGCTGGCCGCGCGTCGCGCGCCCGCTGGCGGCGCCCTTTGAGTTGCGCGGAGTAGGCTCGATGAAAGGCTCAAAATCACTCTGGGTGATCGCCATGCTGGCCATGGGCGCCGTTGGCGCCGGCCTGTGGCTGAAGCTCCCAAGCGCAAACCAGGGCAAGGACGGCGGCTCCCGCGCCACCACGACGCGCAGCGAAGCACCCGTTTCGGTCGTGACCGCCAAGGCGACAACGGACGACGTCCCCGTACATAAGCGGGCTATCGGCTTCGTCGAATCCCCTGCGATCGTCACCGTCAAATCGCGGCTCGACAGCCAGATCATGGAGCAGCACGTCAAGGACGGGCAATTCGTTAGGGCCGGCGACCTGCTCTTCACACTCGACGACCGCGATCTGCGCACTCAGATTGCCAGGGATCAGGCTGCTCTCGCCCGCGACCAGGCGACCCATGACCGTGCCCAGGCCGACCTTGCCCGCTTCCAGCAATTGCTGGCGAAGAACGCCGGCACGCAGCAATCCGTGGACCAGGGTATTGCCGATGAGAAGACGGCAGCCGCGACGATCCTGGCGGACAAGGCAGCGCTTGAGTCAGACATGCTCAAGCTGAGCTATAGCAAGATCACCTCACCGATCGATGGACGAGCGGGCGCCGTGCTGGTCACGCCGGGCAATCTCGTCAGCGCCAACAGCGCGGGCCCGGGCCTCGTCACGATCACGCAGGTCAAGCCGATCCGCGTCGCCTTCACCTTGCCCGAACGCGAGGTACCCATGCTGCAAGCGGCGCTCACGGCCGGCAAGGTTCTCAAGGTCACCGCGAAACCCGCCGACTCGCCGCGCCCGCCGGCAGAAGGAACCCTCACCTTCGTCGATTCCAGTGTGGACATCGCTTCCGGCACCATCGCGGCCAAGGCTGCTTTCGCCAATGCCGACCTCTCGCTCTGGCCAGGCCAGTATGTCGATGTCGCAGTCGAGGCCGACAGGCTCGACAATGCCACGATCATTCCGACGGTCGCCGTGCAGGTGGGGCAGAAGGGCTCCTATGTCTATGTCATCAAGCCGGACGACACGACCGACCTGAGGCAGGTCRGCATCGCCMTCGTCGATGGCGACAGGACGGTGATCACGGACGGTGTTGCGGCAGGCGAGCGCGTGGTCGTCGACGGCCAGATGCGGCTCAAGCCCGGAACCCGCGTCCGCGAGCGCGCTCCCCCCGGAGCGGATACCAAGCCCGCGGCAGGCAAGGAGACCATCGCCGACGGAGGTCGGTCATGAGCATCTCTGGCTTCTGCATCCGCCACCCCGTGGCGACCATCCTGATGTCGGTCTCGCTGGTCCTCGCAGGGCTCTTCGCCTATCGCTTCCTGCCGGTCGCGGCCCTGCCCCGCGCCGAATTCCCGGTGGTGAACGTCTCGGCGCAACTGCCCGGCGCCTCTCCCGACACCATGGCGACCTCGGTCGCGACGCCCTTGATCAAACAGTTCGCCACGATCGCCGGCATCGACAGCATTGCGACGACAAATTCCCAGGGCGCAACCTCGATTGCCATCCAGTTCGTACTCAATCGCAACATCGATGCCGCCGCCGCCGATGTGCAGGCCGCGATTGCGCGCGCCCAGAAGCAGCTGCCGATCGAGATGACCGCGCCGCCGAGCTATCGCAAGGTGAACCCGGCCGACGCGCCGATCATCCTGCTCGCGCTGAAGAGCGATATCATCCCGCTCTCGCAACTCGATGCTTTCGCACAGCAGGTGATCTCGCCTGCCCTGTCGACTGTCGACGGCGTTGCGCAGGTCCTGATCTTCGGCAGCCAGAAATATGCGGTGCGCATCCGCATCGACCCGACCGCGCTGGCGGCTCGCGGCATCGGCGTCGACACCTTGCAGAATGCGATCACCTCCGCCAACGACAATTCTCCGGTCGGCACGGTGCAGAACGACCGGCAGCAGCTGACGATCCAGGCCAGCACACAGCTCGCAAATGCAGCCCAGTTCGCCGATGTCATCATCGCCACGCGCAACGGCAAGCCCGTGCGCCTCGGCGATGTCGCGAAGGTGATCGACTCGGTCGAGAATACGCAGACAGCCAGCACCTATGACGGCATGCCGGCCGTCGTGCTCGCAGTGCAGCGCCAGCCCGATGCCAACACCGTCGACGTCGTCGACAGGGTCAAGGCCATGCTGCCGGCGTTCCGCGAGCAGTTGCCGGCGGCAGCGCAACTGGCGCAGCTCAATGACCGCTCGACCTCGATCCGCGCCGCGGTCGAGGATGTTCAGTTCACGCTGGGGCTGACCATCGTTCTGGTCATCATGGTGATCTTCGTCTTCCTGAGAAGGCTCACCGCGACCCTGATCCCGGCAGTTGCCGTGCCGATCTCGATCATATCAACGCTCGCGGCGATGTATGTGCTCGGMTTCTCCATCGACAACATCTCGCTGCTTGGCCTGACGCTCTCGGTCGGCCTCGTCGTCGACGACGCCATCGTCATGCTCGAGAACATCGTGCGGCACATGGAAGAGGATGGGCTCTCAGCCTTTGACGCAGCTCTCAAGGGCTCGCGCGAAATCGGCTTCACCATCATCTCGATCTCGCTCTCGCTTGTCGCGGTCTTCATCCCCGTGCTGTTGATGGGTGGTGTCATTGGCCGGATCTTCAACGAGTTCGCGGTGGTCGTCACCGTCGCGATCCTCGCCTCGGCCTTCGTGTCCCTGACACTGACGCCGATGCTCTGCTCGCGGCTGTTGACCAACGCCGACCAGCACGCTCCCGAGCACGGCCTTGGCCATGTGCTCGAACGCGGMTTTGAGAGCGTGCTCCGCGGCTATGACCGCGCGCTGACTCTCTGTCTGCGTGTGCAGCCGCTGATGCTTGCTGCCTTCTTCGCAACAGTGATCGGCACGGTCTGGCTCTTCCAGACCGCGCCCAAAGGTTTCTTCCCGCAAGAGGATATAGGTCAGCTCCAGGTCGCGACGGAAGCGAGGCAGGATATCTCATTCCCCGCGATGCAAAGGCTGCAGAAGGAGGTTGCCGACGTCTTCCGCAACTCGCCCTATGTCAGCCATGTCGCGTCCTCAGTCGGAGGCGGAGGCGGCGGTGGCGGCAGCGGCGCGCTCAATGCCGGGCGCCTCTTCGTCGAGTTGAAGCCGAGAACCGAACGTCCTGCGCTGCAGACCGTGCTCTCCGACCTGCGCAGGCAGCTCGCACAGGTCGCCGGCATCAACGCCTTCATGACACCGGTTCAGAACCTCAATATCGGCGCGCGCGCCTCCAAGAGCCAATATCAGCTCGTGGTGCAAGGCCTCGACCAGACGCAGATGAACGATTGGGCGCTGAAGCTCGCCGATGCGATGAGCCAGGATCGCGCGACCTTCACCGACGTCACCACCGATCTCCAGAACAACGCCCTGCAAGCGACCCTGGTCATCGACCGCGACAAGGCAAACTCACTGCAGATCGGCGCCGACACCCTGCGCTCGACGCTGTATTCCGGCTTTGGCGTTCGTCAGGTCTCGACCATCTTCACCACCGGAGACAGCTATGAGGTGGTTGTCGAGTTCGACCCCGCTCTTGGCTGGACGGCCGACAAGCTCGACGCGATCCGCGTGCGCGCCAGCAATGGCCTGCTTGTCCCGCTCGGCTCCTTCACCCGCGTCGAGCGCACGGCGGGGCAGCTGACGGTGAACCAGCTCGGCCAGCTTCCGGCGGTGACCATTTCCTACAACCTCCCTGCGGGCGTCGCGCTCGGCGACAGCGTGACCAGGATCAACACCATCAAGACGGAGCTTGGGTTACCGACGACGCTCTCGACGACGCTTGCCGGCACCGCCAAGACCTTCCAGGATTCGCTCGCCAACCAGGGCCTGCTGATCGCCGGCGCGATCCTGACGATCTATATCGTGCTCGGCATCCTCTATGAGAGCTTCATCCATCCGCTGACGATCCTGACCGGCCTGCCATCGGCGGCCATCGGCGCCCTGGCCGCGCTGCGTCTCTTCGGCCTCGACCTGTCGGTGATCGCGATCATCGGCATGCTGATGCTGATCGGCATCGTCAAGAAGAACGCGATCATGATGATCGATGTCGCGCTCGTGCTGCAACGCGAGGGCGTGCCCTCTCAGGATGCGATCCACCGCGCCTGTCTGATGCGCTTCCGCCCGATCCTGATGACGACGCTGGCGGCGCTGATGGGCACCTTGCCGATCGCACTCGGCGCCGGCGCCAGCGCCGAGCTGCGTCAACCTCTCGGCATCGCGGTGGTCGGCGGACTGCTGATCTCGCAGGTGCTGACGCTCTTCATCACGCCGGTGCTGTTTCTCTACATGGAGCGCGTGTCGAAGGCGCTGACCATCGCGAGATGGGCGAACCCGAAGCCGACTACCGCCGCCGTGCGGGAGAGAACACGTCCGACATGATCAATGCGTCGGCCGTGCTTGGGCTGAACGCGGCCGGGATATCGTAGACCAGAACGAGGCGAAGCAGCGCCTTGACGTCCACGTCATGGGGCATGGCGGCAAGCGGATCGGGGAAGAAGATCAGCACGTCGATCTTCCCCTCGGCGATCATCGCTCCGATCTGCTGATCGCCGCCGAGCGGGCCACTCTTCACTGTCTCGACACTGACATCGGGGTGGCTCTGCTTCAGCACAGAACCCGTCGTCGCCGTGGCCACAAGCCGATGCGCGCTCAGAACCTGGATGTTTCGCGTCACCCAGGCCGCAAGATCGGGCTTCTTGCGGTCATGGGCGATCAAGCCGATGCCGAGGCGTTTCGTCATGTCCGCCTTCCCTGTTCCAGCCCCGCGCGGGCTCAGACGACGCTGTCGCGCTCGGGCACGGGCTCGCCGCGCGAGACACGGGCGATGTTGTCGAACATCCGCTTCACCGTCGGGGCGAAATTGTCGGATGCGATCGCCGCCAGATGCGGCGTCACCACCAGATTGTCGAGCCCGAGCAGGGGGCTGTCAGCCGGCAGCGGCTCGATCTCGAAGACGTCCATCGCGGCGCCGGCAATCTCCTTCGCGCGCAAGGCCTCGATCAGGTCGTTCTCGGCGACGACGCCGCCGCGCGCCACGTTGATAAGCACCGCCGTCTTCTTCATCGCAGCGAAGGCAGACTTGTCGATCATGTTCGCCGTCTCCGGCGTCAGGGGGCAATGCAGCGAGACGACGTCGGACTTCGCCAGCAGTTCTGCCAGCGAAGCGTGCTTCGCGCCAAGCTCGACTTCCTCTGCGGCGGAGAGCGGCTGGCGCTTCGAATACAGGATCGTACAGCCAAAGCCCTTCAGCAGCTTCGCGACATTCTGGCCGATGGCGCCAAAGCCGACGATGCCAACCGTCTTGCCGGACAGGGTGAAGGTGTCGCCCGGCAAGCGCCCGCCACGCCAGTCCCCCTTCTTCAACTCGGCATGGCCGAAGGAAATATGACGCAGGGCCGAAAGCATCAGCCCGAGCGTGAACTCGGCGACCGGCACGGCATTGCTGCCCGTGGTGCGGGCAACCTTGATGCCAAGCTGCTTGGCGGTCTGGGTGTCGAGATTATCGACCCCGACGCCCCATTTGTGGAGCAGCTTGAGCTTCTTCGCCGCCTTCAGCACCTCGGCATTGACGCCGACCTGTCCCGCGATCGCGTATTCGGCCTCCGCGATGATTTCCTTCATGTGGTCGTCGCCGCGCGCCGTGCCATGCGTGAGGACGAAACCCGGCGGCAGGAGCGCCCTGAGCTTGTCGGCGCGTTCAGGCGCCATGGGATCGAGGACGACGATGGTTTCTGACATGATGATGGTCCGATTGGCTTGAACGAAATCAGGCAATGGTGAAGCGGACGCCGGCGCGCGCCAGCCCGCCGGAGATCGCGACGGGCGTGCCATCGGCGCGCCAGCAGGCGGCGCCGGTGAGCGTTCCGTCGGAATTGAAGCCGATGGCATTCATGCCGCCGGCGACACGCTGCACGCGTGCGATCTGATGGCCGCGCGCAGTCAGTTCGCTGGCGACCGAATCCGGGATCGCGCTCTCGAGTTCGAGGGCTCCACCCTCCGTCCAGACACGCGGCGCCTCGACGGCCTCCTGCAGGCTCATGCCGTGGTCGATCAGGTTGACGAYCGCCTGCAGTGCCGAGGGGAAGATGCGCAGGCCGCCGGGCAGGCCGAGCGCGAAGGCAAGCTTGCCATCGCGCAGGACCATCATCGGCGCCATCGAAGTGAAGACCCGCTTGCCTGGCGCGATCGAGAGCGCGCGGCCGGGATGTGGATCGAAATTATACATATAGTTGTTGGTCAGCATCCCGGTGCCGGGGATCTGGGTGCAGGCGCCGAACAGGCCGTTGATCGTCTGGGTGGTCGCAACCACATTGCCAGCCGCATCCGCTACGGTGACATGAGTGGTGTTCGCGGATTCCCCGGCGCTGAGACCGGCCGCCCAGGCCTTGGTATGGGCCATGTCGATATCGGCGCGGCGCTCATCGGCGTAGGACTTGGCCGTCAGACGCTCGATCGGCACCTTGACGAAGGCCGGGTCCGCAGTCGCCACCGCCCGGTCGGCGAAGGCGATCTTCAGGGCCTCGGCAACGAGATGCACGGCATCGCTCGAGCCGAAGCCGAGCGCACCGATATCGTAGCCCTCGAGGATGTTCAGCATCTGCACGATATGGACGCCGGACGAGGATGGCGGCGGCGGACCGAGGATCTCGAAGCCGCGATAGCGACCCCGAACCGGCTCGCGCTCGATTACCTTGAAGGCGGCGAGGTCGGCCTGGTMGATCAGCCCGCCATTGGCCGCCATGAAGGAGGTTAGCGCCGCGCCGAGCGGGCCATCATAGAGCGCCGAGGGGCCGGTTTCGGCGATCAGCCGCAGGCTCGCGGCATAATCGCCCTGAACCAGCCGCTCCCCCGCCGGCAGCGCCTTTCCGCCGGGCAGGAACAGTTTTGCAAGGCCCGGATCGCGTGCGAGATCCGGCGCGCAATCCGCGATGCAATCGGAGAGATAGGGGCTGACCACGAACCCGCGTTCGGCCAGCCGGATCGCAGGTTGGAGCACATCGGCGAGCGGCAGCGTGCCGAAGCGCGCCAATGCCTCGCACCAGCCGACGAGCGCACCGGGAACCGCGACGGCCTTGGGGCCGACGAGGTTCTCGCGGTCACGCGTATCTCGCGCCTTGCCGACCTCGTGCGACAGCGCCTCATACATGTCGGCACTGGCCTTGCCCGGCGCGGTCGACAAACCGTCAAGCACGAGATGACGACCGTCAGCCAGCCGGATATGGGCAACGCCGCCGCCGAGCACGCCGACCATCATCGGTTCGACGACGGTGAGCGCGAACAGCGAGGCGATGGCCGCATCGATGGCATTGCCGCCCGCGAGCAGCATGTGCGATCCCGCGGCCGAGGCGAGCGGATGATTGGTGACGACCATGCCGCGCGAGCCGGTGGCCGACAGCTTCTCGCAGGTGAAATTGGCGACGCGCGGGCCGCGCAGCTGGGCGTTCATCGTGTCTGTCCTCAGCCGTTCTGCTTCAGCGCCTCGAGCACCATCTTGGTGGCGCCGGAGATGTCGCCAAGCTTCTCGCCGGCCTTGACGCGCGCCTGAGTGCGCTCGCCACGCTCCTGCCGGGCCAGCGCCGCGTCGGCAATCGCCTCGGCCTCTCCTGCCGGCAGCACCAGCACGCCGGACTCGTCCGCGAGGATGATGTCCCCGGCCCTTACCGCGACATTGCCGCAGGAGATCGGCAGGTTCAGCGTGCCGCCGAGATTGTAGAGCCGGGTCGTGATCGGCGACATGCCGCGGCACCACATCGGGAAATCGCTGTCTTCGATCTCGGTCAGATCCGTGCAGGGGCCATCGACGATGCCGCCCATCGCGCCGGCCGCCTTGGCCGCCACGGTGACGCCGCCGCCCCAGCAGGCATGCTTGTCATCGCCGAGTCGATCGACCACGAGGATGTCGCCGGGGCGCAGAAGCCCGAGCGCGTGGTGCAGCAGCGTCGAATCCTGCCCGGGAATGGCAAGCGTCACGGCTGCGCCGGCGATACGCTTGTTGCGCAGCAAGGGCTGGATGCCGCGGTCCATGAATCCCCAGTGCTGGGAATGGCCGATGGTGGCGGTTTCGACGCGGCTGAGCTTCTCGGCAAGGGCCGGCGAGATCTGCTGCGGCATGGGTTCGATGCGGTAGTCGGGCATGGTTCTCTCCTATTGGCCGACGGCGCGCGCGACGCCGACGAGACGTTCGACCAGAACGACGATGATGAGGGTCGCGACGATCAGGATCACCGACAGGGCCGCGACGAGCGGATCGGTGCGTCCTTCGACATAGCGCACCATCTCGACCGGCAGCGTCGAAGCGCGCGGACCGGAGAGGAAGAGCGAGATCACGGTCTCGTCGAAGGACAGCAGGAAGGACAGGGCACCGCAGGCAATCAGGCCGGGCGTGGCAAGCGGCAGCGTCACGCGCCAGATCACCCGCCAGGGCTTCGCGCCCAGCGTCGCGGCAGCCGCTTCGATATCATCCGGCAGCGTCGAGAACGCCGTCGTCATCATCCGGATCACGAAAGGCAGGGTCACGGTCATGTGGCCGAGCACAAGCCCGGGCAAGGTCGCAGTCAGCCTGAGCGGGGTGAAGAACAGCAGAAGCGCGAGGCCGACAATCAAGGTGGGCAGCAGCAACGGTGCGAGAAAGAAGTTCTTCAGCGCCTCCTGGCCGCGAAACCGCCCCTTGTCGAGCGCCAGCGCCGCCGGCACGCCAAGCAGCAGCGACAGCGCCGTGACCACGCAGGCGATCTGAGCGCTGAGGACGACGGCATTCAGCAGCGGTGTGTTGCCGGCGAGTTGCTGGAACCAGCGCAGCGAATAGCCGGACGGAGGGAACAGGATGAAATTGTCCGCCGAGAAGGCGAGTGCCACGACGACAACGATGGGCGCCAGGATCAGGGCGTAGACGATACCTGCGAGCGTCGAGAGGACGGGTCCGGCGCCATTCATCGTTGCAGCCTCCGCGCCGCGACATTGGAGAGCACCAGCAGCGCCAGCAGCAGCACGAGCGTATAGATCGCCAGTACGGCGGCGACCGGCCAATTGGTGTTCGTCGTCGCTTGCTCGAAGATCTCCGTCGCCAGCACGAAGACCCGACCGCCGCCGAGCAGTTTTGGCGTGATATAGGCCGACATCGAGAGCACGAAGCCCAGGCCCGCCGCGAGCGCGAGCGCCGGCAGGCTCAGCGGCAAGGTCACCCGCAGGAACGTGCGCAGCGGCGTGCAGCCCAGGCTGCGCGCCGCCTCCTCCAGCGTGCGGTCAAGCCGGCCGAAACCRGCGAGCAGCGCGAGGATCATGTAGGGCATGATGCTCTCGGCGAGKCCGATGGTGACGCCCGTCCAGTTGAAGACGAGGCGCATCGGCGTCGAGATCAGCCCAAGCCACTGAGCAAGGGAATTGACGAGCCCACGATCGCCCAGGATGGCGAGCCAGCCGAAAACACGCACCACGCCGGAGACCAGCATCGGCATGATCGCGATCACGGCCAGCAGGCCACGAAAGCGCGACTGCGTCCGGAACAGGAACAGCGAGACCGGATAGGCCATGCACAGCGCGATCAGTGTCGCGCTCAGAGAGAGCCAGAGCGAGTTGAGCGTCAGCTCGATCGTGAAGGAATCAGCGAGGACTTCGCTGGTCGTCTTGAGCGACCAGGCCTCGATCATCGMCCCCGTCGGCCCGACCTCGTTGAAGGCGGTGCGAAACAGGCCAAGGGTCGGCCAGACATAGACGGCGAGAAGAAGGAGCGCCGCCGGGACGACCAGCCAAGGCAGGCGCGAGCCGGCGGTCATGTTGCCTCGCGCGGGAAGAGCAGCGTGTCTCCGGCCTGCCAGAGCACGGCGACCTCGGTCCCGGCCGCTGGCGGCTTCGTGCCGGATTGCATCTCGACGCTGAGCTGCCCCCCTGCCCCCTCGACGATGACCTCGACATGATCTCCGACGAAGACGCTGCGCAGAACCCGGCCGGTCAGCCGAACCATGCCCTCGCCGGACGGTTCACCGGTTGAGGCGAGCCGGATGCGCTGCGGCCGCACGAAGACGTCGATCTCGCCGCCGGCCGGAGCGGTGGCCGGCAAGGTCACTCCCCAGACGCTGATGGCGCCCGCCTCATTTCGCAAGGCCGGCAGCACATTGGCGCGCCCGACGAAGTCGGCGACGAAGCGGGTCGCGGGCCGCTCGTAGATATCCTCCGGCGTGCCGATCTGTTCGATCCGCCCGCGCTTCATCACCGCGATCCGATCGCACATCGTCAGCGCCTCGACCTGATCGTGCGTGACGAAGAGCGTGGTGATGCCGAGCGAACGCTGGATGTCGCGAATCTCGTGGCGCATCGCGTCACGCAGCTTGGCGTCGAGATTGGACAGGGATTCGTCGAGCAGCAGCACGGACGGGCGAATGACGAGCGCCCGCGCCAGCGCCACGCGCTGCTGTTGACCGCCTGACAATTCGCGGGGGCGCCTGCCCTCGAGGCCGGCAAGGCRCACCATGCCGAGCGCCTCTTCGACGCGCCGCGACGTCTCAGGGCGCGGCACGCGCCTTTCCTCGAGACCGAAGCCCACATTGCGGGCAACGCTCAGATGCGGAAACAGCGCATAGGACTGGAAGACATAGCCCATGTTGCGCTTATGAGCCGGCTGGCGCGTGATCTCGGCACCGTCGAGGCGGATCGAGCCCGCGTCGGGATCGATCAGGCCGGCAAGCATGCGCAGCGTCGTGGTTTTGCCGCAGCCGGAGGGGCCGAGGAGAGCGACGGCCTCGCCCTTCTCGACCGAAAGCGCGACGTCATCGACGGCGACGGAATCGCGGTAGCGCTTCTGCAGGCCGGCGAGTTCGAGATAGCTCATGGCAGGCTGCGATCCCGGCTCAGCGACCTGCCGCAGCGATGACTTCGCGCCGCCAGCGATTGTTCCACTGGTCGCGCATCTTCAGAACCTCGTTCCAGTCGACGCCGATCATCCGGCCCCGGCTTTCCGGGGCGGCAGCGGTGCGCGCCAGCGCCTTGGCGTCGATCGCTGCCTTGGCGTTTGTCGGCGCATAGAACATCCGCTCGGTGAAAGCCTTCTGCGCAGCTTGCGCCAGCGCAAAATTGACGAAGGCAACCGCGGCGGCCCTGTTCTTCGAGCCGGCAGTGAGGTTGATGGTGTTGATCTGGAAGACCGATCCTTCAGGCGGCAGCAACGCGGCGATCTTGCCGCCGGTCTGGTCGCCATAGAGCTGCGCACGGGCGTTCCAGCCGGTCGCGACTTTCACCACTCCGTTCAGGATCAGCGAATAGCCATCGGGATTGGGCTCGAACGTATTCACCGAAGGGGCGAGAGCGCGCAGCTTCTTGATCGCCGCATCGATCGACTTGCGGTAGTCGCCGCCCTCCATCTTCTCGACCATTGCGGTGAGCGCGAGCCCCTGGATGTTCGGCGGCGCCGCAAGCGCGACCTGCCCCTTGAGGTCCGGCCGCCAGAGATCGGCGAGCTTCTCGATCGGCGGCTTCAGATTCTGCGTGTCATAGACGAGCACGAGATGGTCGAAGGTCACGGCCGGGCCGTAATCGCCTCCGGCCGCGCGGGCCTCCGGATGGAGTTCGTTCAGCGACGGAACTTCGGAGGGCGTCAGCTTCTCGAACAGTCCCTCGATATTGCCGATGCTGGAGGTGGTGAC